>JAEUKG010000399.1 GCA_016794325.1 Myxococcales bacterium
GGTTGCCCGCTCGGCGAAGGCCGAACGAACGCCTAGCCTCTCACTATACGGGAGAACTCTCTCGTGGCCCCCCCGTCGCGCGGTCCGCGACCGCCACGGTGGATCGACGCCGGTCCATGTGCGACATGCAGGACGACTGCCCACTCGCGGCATCGCCGGCGCGCGCGGGCCGAAAAGCTCAGGCTGCGCGCAGCGTTACGATCACCACCGCCGGCGCGACGCCGAAGCGGACCGGCGGCCCGGTGGTGCCGAGCCCTGGGTGCACGTACAGGGTGCTGCGGCCGCGGCGGTAGAGGCCGAGCGTGTAGGTGTGGGCGATCTTGCTGAGCGAGAAGCGCCGCGCGAGGAACGGCACCGCCACCTGGCCGCCGTGGGTGTGGCCGCTCAGAACGACCTCCACGTCGCGCTTCTCGGCGTCGCGGAACTTCTCGGGGTCGTGCGCGAGGAGCACGGTGGGGACGCCGTCGGGGCGGTCGGCGAGCGCGCGGTCGAGGTCGTCGCGCTTGGTCCACGTGTCGTCGATCGCCGCGAGGTAGAGGCGCGCGCCGTCGCGCTCGATGACGCGGCCTTCGTTGCGCAGGACGCTCGCGCCCGACTTGCGGAGGCGCTCGATGAGCGGCTCGCCGTCGCCGAAGTAGTCGTGGTTGCCCATCGAGACGTACACGCCGTCCTTGGCGGTGAGGCGCCCCACCACGCGCGCGATGTCGTCGTAGAACTCGGTGCCGCTCGAGACGAGGTCGCCGGTGACGACGGCGATGTCGCAGGCGCGCTCGTTGGCGGCGCGGGCCCAGCGAGCGCCCCAGGACTCCGGCGTCATGGTGCCGATGTGGAGGTCGGAGAGCTGCGCGATGCGGAAGCCGTCGAGCTTGGGGTCGAGGCCGGGGACGGGGATCTCGACGTCGCGCACCACGAACGCCCACCTCCGCACGAGGATGCCGTAGCCGGCGAGCGCGAAGCCGATCGCGTACACCCAGACGAAGAAGCCGGGCGAGAAGCCGGTGAACGCCATGACGATCGCCGCGACGAGCGAGGGCAAGAGCGTGAAGATGCAGGCGCACCAGTGGGTGAAGTAGGGGATGTCGACCAGCCACACGAACGCGGCGCTGCGCCGCGTGTCGTACATCCCCTTGCGGGCTCGCCCGACGAAGAGGCCGACGCCGACGAGGGTGAGCGCGGCGGTGACGCCCCACCGGACGCCGTCGGTCGCGCCCGCTCGCCGCAGGGCCTCGAGCGCGCCGAGGACGAACGGAACATGTATGATGCATGTTACCGCGATGAGGATCCGCAAGAAGCGGTTCACGCGGGGCCGCTTGCCGAGGGCGCGCTGGGCGGCGGTCGGAGGGGGATAGCTCGATCGGCTCACGGTCGGTTCAGGCGAGCAGGCCCTCGATGACGGCGCCGTCGTCGCAGACGGCGCGGACGGCGCGGGCGGTTGCGTACACGGCGGCGACGCTCGAGCTCAAGCCGAGCTCGCCGCTCATCCGGACCCAGTTCCCCCCCGTGCGGCGGAGCACGCGCGTCTGCGCGGAGCCCGCCCAAGCCACGCCGTCTTCGCCGACGTGGATGGCGAGGAGGTCGCGCGTGGTCTGCACCGCCTCGAGCTGATGCTCGAGCTTCGCCGAGAGCGACAGCGCGTGCCCGCCCGCGCCCACGAGCACCGCGCCGCCGTCGGGAAGGCGCGCGACCTTCAGCAGGTGGCCGCCGCAGAGGGGGCCGAGGTGCTCGGCGACGCCCATCTCGAGGCGCACGAGGGCGCCCCAGTCGCCGCACGCCACGAAGGCGCCCCCGGTGAGGCGCGTCGCGTCGTTGAGCCGCGTCGTCTGCGGCGCGTCGGTCACGAGGGTGAGGCGATCGCCCGCGAACTGGCACAGGACCCCCGCCGTGTTGCCCGCCACCGACCGAGGGCTACCGCGGTACGGCCGCTCGCCGACGAGCGTGGTCACGCCCGTCTCCTCGGCGAAGCAGCCGAGGAAGCTGATCTCGGTGTCGGGGACGTTCCACACCTCGAAGCCGCCGCGCGCGAGGAGCCGCACCGCGAGCGCGCGGTCGCCGTACACGAGCGGCTCGCCGGTGGGCAAGAGCGTGATGCCACGGACGGCCCGCAGGTCGACCATCGGCGGCGTCGGCAGCGCGATCCACTGGCCGCGGTGCCACTGCGCGATGCCGCTCGGACCGACGCCGAAGGCGATCTCGGCGTTGCGCCCGATCACCGCCGAGCGCACCGTGAACGGCGCCACCGAACGCGTGACGATGCTCCACGACCACGCCGCCGGCTGGGCCGCGGCCTCGTTCTCGCGCTGCGCGCGCCGCAGCCCGCTGCCCCCGGAGCTCGGGTGCGAGCCGGGCAGCGACCCCGGGACCGGCGCCGGCTGGCTCCCTGCGTATTGCGACTGCGCCGGGTACACGCTCGACGCGGGGCCGACGTTGACCGCCGACATCTTCGGCGCCGACCCGCGGACGACGACCGCCGCCGGCGCCGACTGCGCGGAGCCGTCGTCCTTGCGGGTCATCTCGTGCCCGGAGATCACGCTGCGCGGCGGCAGCGAGGACTCCTCGCTCGCCGATCGCAGGGTGGGCTCGATCGACTGGAAGAAGTCGGCCGCTGACTCGTGGCGATCGGCGGGGTCGGCGGCGAGCGCGCGTCGGAGCTGGGCGTCGAGGGCGTCGATGAGGTCGCTGCGCCCCGCGAGCTCGAGCGGCAAGGTCTCTCGCACCTTCACCAGCTGCGGGCGCGGCGAGTTAAGGATGCGCGTCACGATGAGGAGCGGGTTTTCGCCCTCGCGGAAGGGGAACGCGGGCTTGCCGCAGAGCATCTCGTACACGATCGAAGCGAGCGAGAACACGTCGGTCCGCGCCGACACCCGCTGGTTGCCTTGCTCGTACTGCTCCGGCGGCGCGTAGCCGAGCGACGCGCCCGCGAGGGCAGCGGTGCGCTGCAGGTTCACGTCCACGAGCTTCACGAGCCCGAAGTCGGTGACCTTCGCGATCTCCTGGCCGCCCTCGATCGTGAGCAGGATGTTCGACGGCTTGAGGTCGCGGTGGACGATCTTCTGGGCGTGGACGTGCTCCAGCGCCTGGGTGATGTGGCGCGCGAGGCGCCGCGCGCGCTCCACCGCGAGGCCGCGCCCGCCCGAGTCCTTGAGCACGTGCTCGAGGTTCGTGCCGTGCACGTACTCGAGGACGGTGAACGGGAGGGCGAGCGGCTCGCCGCCCTGGGGCGCGGGCACGTGGGCGATCGCGTGATCGTAGAACCGCACCACGTACGGGTTGGGCCGCGCTTGCGTCGACAGCATGCGGAGCACCTCGGCCTCGCGCTGGAAGCGACGAAGCGACTCGTTGCCGACCGCGTCGGGCCTGAGGACCTTCACGATCACGGGGACGCCGCCCGGGTCGTCCCACGTCGCGCGGAACACCCAGCCCTGCCCGCCCTCGCCGATGCAGTCGCGCAGGTGGTACGTGACCGTGCCCGATGAGCCGCGCAGGACGACGCCGCGGAGCGAGTCTCGCACCGTGGACAGCCGAGGGTCGTTCGCGTTCATCGACGCGGTTCCTCGGCGCAGACGTGGCAGCGGCCCCGGCCCATGCGCTCTCTACGATACGCGTGGACTCGGAGCCGCTCAAGAGGGCGGGTCACGAAGACGCCCTTGATTTCATTGATTTATCGGAAGCTAAGGCGGGCGTGAGCGCAGGATCGACGTCCCGCGCTCGTCGCGACGCCTCAGCCCTGGAGCATCTTGAGCAGGCCGTCGCGGTTGATCGCCGCGCCGACGTGCTGGTGCTTCTTCTCGCCGCCGGCGAACACCATGAGGGTGGGGACGCTGCGGACGCCGAACTTCTTGGTGACGTCGGGCGCGTCGTCGATGTCGAGCTTGCCGACCTTGTACGTGCCCGCGAACTCGTCGGCGAGCTTCTCGACGACGGGGGCCAAGGCCTTGCACGGCCCGCACCACGTCGCGGTGAAGTCGACCAGGACGGGCACGTTGGACTTCAGGACCTCGGACTCGAAGTTGTCGTCCGTGAGCTCGATGACGTTCTTTCCTGCCATGGGGTGTTCTCCGTCCGACCACGGTAACCACAGGGCGCCCGGCTGTAAACCGATTCACGGTGCGCCGCGCGCGCCGCCATCCTTGCCGTCACGCCCACGGATGACCTCGTCCGGCGGCGGCCCGGGGCGGACGGGCTTCGGGCGCGGAGCGTCGTCGTCGGACGAACCGCGGCCGCTCCGCGCCTCCATCACGCGGCGGACCGCGCGCGCGAGGTCGTCGGCGTTGCCGCGCGCGCTCGCGCCGAGGGTCGCCCCGTGGACCTCGACCGTGAACGAGTCGATGAACGGCCCCGCGACGAGGCGGGCGGCGAGGTCGCGCGAGAGCGAGAAGCGCTGGCGCTCGAGCCACGCGCGCGTCGCGTCGCAGTGCTCGGGCGCCTCGCACGCGAGCTCGAGGTGGAAGCTCGCCTCGCCCTGCCCGAGCGCCACGCCGAGCCCGGCGCCGTACACGCCGAGGATCCCCGCCATCGTGGCGCGCCCCTCGGGCGAGCCCGCGCCCTCGCGGTCGAGCTCGCGCCGCAGGCGCTCCCTCACGCTCTTCGGCAGCGCCGCGCTCAGGCTGATCGAGAGCGGGCCGTGGCGAGCGAGCGCCCCGCGGATCTGCGCGTGGACGCGATCGGCGTCGACGCGGGGCCCGACCCCGTCGAGAGCGCGCTGCATCTTCTCGAGCCACCCGGGGAGCGCGACCAGGAGCACGCCCGCGCCCTCGCGCACCGGGCGGTACGCGACCCGCCGCCCCCCGGGGACGGCCTCGTCGACGACGTAATATTCGCCTTGTTTGGCGAAGCTCGCGCGCTTGCCCTTCTTCTCGCCGACCCGCTCCGCGCAGCGCGCGAGCTCTTCGCCGGTCGCGTCGATGCGGAGCGCGACGCCGAAGTCCCCCGTCTCGCCCTCCTCGGGGACCGCGATCGCCACCTCGCGCACCCGCGCGATCGGGTCGAAGCCGCAGGGCTCCTCGAGGCTCTTCACGCCGAAGGCGTCGCCGCCGCCCAAGAGCTGCGAGAGCGCGGGCGACTTCTTCAGCGCGTCGGCGTCGAGGGTCACCGCGAGGAAGGTGCCCGAAGGCAAGGCGTTCTTCGCCGGCAGGTCCCGCGTCGCTCGATCGGCGTACCAGACGGCGCCGAGCCCGGCCGTGAGCGCGATCACGAGCGCGGCGAGCTTGGTGAGCGGCGACATGTCCCGGATTCTACACGACGAGATCGCGGAGCGCGGGCTCGAGCTCGGGGAACTGAAAGGTGTATCCTGCACGCGAAATGGCGGCCGGGATCGCGCGCTGCGACGCGAGCAGGGAGTCGGCGAGGTCGCCGTAGGCGAGCTTGAGCCCGAAGCGCGGCACGGGGATGAACGCGGGACGTCGGAGCACCCGCGCCATCACGCGCGTGAGCTCCGCGTTGGTGACGATCCCGGGGGCGGTCGCGTTCACCGGCCCGCGCACCGCCTCGTGACTCGCGGCGTGGAGCAGGATCCCGACGACGTCGGCGGCGTGGATCCAGGGCATCCACTGCCGGCCGTCGCCGAGGCGCCCGGCCACGCCGAGCTTGAACGGCGGGAGCATCTTCGCGAGCGCTCCGCCCGCCGGATCGAGCACGATGCCGATGCGCGCGCTCACCACCCGGACACCGTGCGCCTCCGCCTTCGCCGCCTCCTCCTCCCACGCGGCGCACACCTCGGCCAGGAAATCGCGGCCGGGCGTCGCGCCCTCCTCGAGGACGTCGTCTCCCCGGTCGCCGTAGTAGCCGGTGGCGGAGGCGGCCACGAGCACCCGCGGCTTCTGCTTCGCGGCCGCGATCGCGTCCACCACCGCGCGGGTCCCCCGGACGCGGCTCTGCTTGATGAGCTCGCGCCGGGCCTGGTCGAGGCGCTTCTCGGCGACGGCCTCGCCGGCGAGGTGGAACACGACGTCGACCCCGTCGCACGCCCCCGCCGGCACCGGCCGCTCGTCGCTCCACGCGAGCGCGGTGACGTCGGGTCCGAGGACCTCCTTGGCCCGGAGCGGGTTGCGCGCGAGGACGGTCGGGCGCTCGAGCCGCTTGCACAGCCGCCGACCGATGAGCCCGGTCGCGCCGGTCACGAGAGCAAGCATCGCGCGCATTGTGCATCATGTGGCTTGGGTGCACCATGGCGGCGTGAGCTCCGAAGCCGAGTCCGCCATCGCGCGAATCGTCGAGGGCGCCGCGCTGCGGCGCGAGCACCCGCCCGAGGTCATGCGCGAGGTCGAAGCCCTCGTCGCGGCGCCGGGGACCGACGATCCGCGGCTCGCGGACTGGACCGAGCACCCGTTCGTCACCATCGACGGGCCGACCTCGAAGGATCTCGATCAGGCGCTCTTCGTCGAGCGCGCGGGCGGGGTGTTCCGCGTCCACTACGCCATCGCCGACGCCGCGCACTTCGCCCCCGCGTCCTCCGCCACGTTCCGCGAAGCGCTCGCGCGGGGCGCGAGCTACTACCTGCCGGGCGCCTCGGTGCCGATGCTCCCGCGGGAGCTCTCCGAGGGCGTGGCGTCGCTCAACGAGGGCGTGCTGCGCCGGGCGCTCGTGTTCTCGACCGACGTCGACGACGACGGGCACGCCAAGGCCACCGCCGTCACCCGCGCCGTCATCCGCAGCCGGAAGAAGCTCACGTTCGGGGAGGTGCAGGCGCTCTACGACGACCCCGGCGCGAGCCCGCTCCGGTCCGCGCCGTACGCCGAGAGCCTCCGGCTCCTGCGCGAGGTTGGCCAGCGACGCGTCGCCGACCTCGCCGACCGTGACGTCGCGCGGTTCCGGCGTCGCGAGACCTCCATCGTCGTGGAGGGCGGGCAGCTCGTGAGCAAGAGCTCGCCGCGGCTCGACGTCGAGCTCTACAACGAGCAGCTCTCCATCCTCTGCAACCGCGAGGGAGCGCGGCTCCTCTACGCCGGCGAGGGCCCGCGGGTGCAGCCCATCTATCGCGTGCATCCTGCACCCGAGTCGGAGCGCCTCGCCGACTTCGCCGACTTCACCCGCGCCGTCGCCCGCGCCCACGCGCTCGACCCGGCGATCTGGGGGTGGGCGGGGCCCGACTCGCCGATCAGCCTCGCCGCCTACCTCGCCCGCCTCCCGGACGATCCGTCGCTCGGGGGCGTCCTCCGGGCGATCCATCGCCACGCGGTGATGGTCAACGCCCGCTCGAGCTTCGCCACGTTCGCGCAGGGGCACTTCGGCGTCGGCGCGGACCTCTACGCGCGCTTCAGCGCGCCGATGCGCGAGATCGTGGGCGTCTTCTGCCACAAGGAGCTCGGCGAGCTCCTCGAGGGCGGCCCCGTCACCGACGCCCAGCGCCGCGCCGACGAAGAGCTCCGCGCGGCGGTCGTCGAGGCCGCGAACGCCTCGAAGCAGACGCAACGAAAGCTCAACGATCTCGTCGCGCGGGTCGTCCTCGACCAGGTCTTCGGCGCCGACGCCGCCCTCGCGGAAGCGGCGCGCCCGCGCCGGCGGGGGACGGTCATGGGCATCTCGCAGTCGAAGGTGCACGTCGAGCTCGAGGCGCCGGCCATGGACGTGAAGCTCTACTTCTACGATCTCGGTCAGGTCCTGGGCGGCGCCTGGCTCGAGGCGGGGGAGGGCGGGGCCGAGGTGCGCCTGAAGGAGGGCGGCAAGGTCGTGATGCGCGTCGGCGATCGCATCGAGCTCGTCGTCGTCGGTCGCGAGAAGCGCACCGAGCGCTGGATGTTCAAGCCGCTCCCGCCCACCTGATTCGCGCGCGGCGTGTCGCCGCGCGGAGACGCGAGGCGGGTCTCCTCGGGAGCGACGTCATCGCATGGAGACGCGCCGACGCCCGCGCTACGCGTCGAAGAGCGTTCGACCACGCCGTGTCGGCGCGCCGTCGCCGCGGCGCGGGAATTGCTGACGTCGGGGCATGCACACGACACGGCTCCCGAGGCGCTGGTCCTCGTCCGTCACTCAACAATTCGACGCGGAGCGGGACGACATCTTCCCGGAGCCCGCGGTCGTCGCGCTGCGGCGCGGTGACGCGGTCGACGTCTACACGCGGCCCAAGGAGCGCGCCATCGAGCGGCTCGTGGTCGACGGCAAGCAGACCTACCGTCGGCCGCACAAGCTCAGCGTCTTCGCTCCGATCGGCTTGAGCGTGCTGTGCTTCTCCGCCGTCGCGGTCCCGGTCTACTTCAGGCGCCGCCGTCCTTCTTCGGTGCGGTACGCCTGAGGCACGGATGGTCGCCTCCGGCCCTGCCTGAGTAGGGGGACGTGGTGCGGTGTCGCACCTGGCAAAACTTCTCGCGCGGTCGCACGTCTACGTCTGGCTCCGCGTCGGCGCTT
>JAEUKG010000405.1 GCA_016794325.1 Myxococcales bacterium
CCGAGCATGGTGGCGCCGCGGGCGCGGAGGCGGAGGCCGAAGGCGAAGGCCGAGGGGGAGGCGAAGGCGAAGGCGAGGGCGAAGGCGGAGGCGGAAGCGAAGGCGCCGCGCGCGGCGCGGGCGCGGAGGCGAAGGCGAGGGCGAAGGCCGAGATGGAGGCGGAGGCGAAGGCCGAGGTGGAGGCGGAGGCGAAGGCACCACGAGCGGCGCGTGAGGCTCGCCGAGGCAGCGGCGGCTCGTCGAGCAGCGGGGGGGCGGGAGATCAACCGATCGGCGCGGACGGCGGCGTGTCCCCTGCGCCCGCGCCGCGCTTCACCAGCGTTGGTGATCGGCTTCACCAGCGTTGGTGATCGGCTTCACCAGCGTTCGCCTGCACCACCGCCTGCGCCTTCGCCCTCGCCTGCGCCTCCGCCTTCCCCTCTGCCTGTGCCTTCGCCTGCGCCTTCGCCCTCGCCTGCGCCCTCGCCTGCGCCTTCGCCCTCGCCTTCGCCTTCGCCTGCGCCTCTGCCTGCGCCTTCGCCTCTGCTTCCCGCTCTCGGCACCCACTGGCTCTACGCTCTTCTCACCTCACCGGCGTCATCCGCTTAGCCGACCCTCGGCCCCGCACCCGAGCCCGTTTCCGTTCCCGTCTCGCGTTCGCGTTCGCGTTCGCGTTCGCGTGCGCGTTCGCGTTTGCGTCTCGGGGAGGACGAAGCGGTCTGGCGCGAAGGGACGACTGGCCCGGGGGGACCGCCGCGCGACGGGACGCTCAGCGCATGCAGTCGCAGAGATCGCAGCCGGTGAGGGGATCGCGCTCGCACACGACCCGGTAGCCGCGCGGGCACGCCGACTCGGGCCACGCAGCCGGGCACGTGCCTCGCGCGGGCGGCCCCTCGCGGGTCGGATCGTCGGGCGGCAGCTCCAGGCCGCGCGGCGCGCACGCGAGCGACGCCAGCGCGAGCGCTCCCGCGAGCGCGGCGACGCGCAGCGCGCGCGCGAGCGACGCCAGCGCGAGCGCTCCCGCGAGCGCGACGCGCGCGCGGGAGGAGCGCGGGAGCGCCACGCTCAGCTCGCCGCCGGCTCGTAGCCGAGGTTCGGCGCGAGCCAGCGCTCGACCTCGGCCACGGTCATGCCCTTGCGGCGCGCGTAGTCCTCGACCTGGTCCTTGCCGATCTTGCCGACCGCGAAGTAGCGCGACTCGGGGTGGGCGAAGTAGAGCCCGCTCACGCTCGAGGCCGGCCACATCGCGAACGACTCGGTGAGGCGCATCCCGGTGCGCTCCTCGACGCCGAGGAGGCGCCAGAGCGTCGCCTTCTCGGTGTGATCGGGGCACGCGGGGTAGCCCGCCGCCGGGCGGATCCCCCGGTATTTCTCGGCGATGAGGTCCTGCGGCGTGAGCCGCTCGTCCTCGCCGTAGCCCCACTCGGCGCGCACGCGGCGGTGGAGGTGCTCGGCGAACGCCTCGGCGAGCCGATCGGCGAGGGCCTCGGTCATGATCGCGGTGTAGTCGTCGTGCGCCGCGCGCAAGGCCTTCACCCGCGCGTCGAGCCCGAGCCCCGTCGTCACCGCGAACGCGCCCAGGTGGTCGGCGACGCCCGACCCCTTCTTGGCCACGAAGTCGGCCAGGCAGCGCGACGGCCCCTGGTCGGCGCGCGTCTGCTGGCGGAGGAAGTGGAAGCGCTCGAGCACCTTCGTCCGCGACGCGTCGGCGTACACCTCGACGTCGTCGCCCACCGCGCTCGCCGGGAAGAGGCCGTACACGCCCCGCGCGACGAGCCCGCCCTCCGCGATCAGCGCGTCGAGGAGCTCGTTCGCCTCGGCGAAGACCTTCTTCGCGTGCTCGCCGTAGGTCGCGTGCTCGAGGATGCGGGGGTAGACGCCCTTGAGCTCCCAGGTGTGGAAGAACGGCGTCCAGTCGATGAGCTCGCGCAGCGCGGCGATCGGCACCTCGACGTCGACGACGCCGGTTCGCGAGGGCGTGGCCACGTCCTCGGGCCGGAACGAGAGCCGGGGGGCGTTGCCGCGCGCGGCCTCGAGCGCCGTCACCTCGTGCCGGGTGCCGCCGTGGATCCGGCGGAGATCCTCGTAGTCGGCGAGGTGCTTTGCGACGAACGCGGCCTTGCCGTCCTCGCTGAGCAGGCTCGACGTGACGGGCACCGCGCGGCTCGCGTCGAGCACGTGCACGACCGGCTCGGCGTACGCCGGCGCGATCTTCACCGCGGTGTGGGCGCGGCTCGTGGTCGCGCCGCCGATGAGCAGCGGGATCTTGAAGCCCTGCCGCTGCATCTCGCGCGCGACGTGCGTCATCTCGTCGAGCGAGGGGGTGATGAGGCCCGAGAGGCCGATCACGTCGGCGCCGATCTCCCTGGCCTTCTCGAGGATCTTCTCGCACGGGACCATGACGCCCATGTCGACGACCTCGTAGTTGTTGCAGGCGAGCACCACGCCCACGATGTTCTTGCCGATGTCGTGGACGTCGCCCTTCACGGTGGCGAGCAGCACCTTGCCCTGCGCCTTCACCTCGCCGCCCGCCTGCGCGAGCGCGGCCTTCTCGGCCTCCATGAACGGCGTGAGGTAGGCGACCGCCTTCTTCATCACCCGCGCCGACTTGACCACCTGCGGCAGGAACATCTTGCCCGCGCCGAAGAGGTCGCCGACCACGCTCATGCCCGCCATCAGCGGCCCCTCGATGACGAGGAGCGGCCGCCCGAGCTTCGCCCGCGCCTCCTCGGTGTCGGCCTCGATGTGGGCGTCGATGCCCTTGACCAGCGCGTGGGTCAGGCGCTCCTCGACGGTGCCCTGGCGCCACTCCTCCTCGCGCTTGTCGGCGGCGGCGCCGCCGCCCGCGGCCTTGAGCGCCTCGCCGCGCTCGACCAGGCGCTCGGTCGCGTCGGGTCGCCGGTCGAGGAGCACGTCCTCGACGAGCTCGCGGAGCGAGGGCTCGATCTCCTCGTACACCTCGAGCATGCCCGCGTTGACGATGCCCATGTCGAGCCCGGCCGCGATCGCGTGGAACAGGAACGCGGAGTGCATCGCCTCGCGCACCTGGTTGTTGCCGCGGAACGAGAACGAGACGTTGGAGATGCCGCCGCTCACCTTGGCGTGGGGCAGGTTCTTCTTGATCCAGCGGGTGGCCTCGATGAAGTCGACGGCGTAGCGCGCGTGCTCCTCGATGCCGGTCGCGACCGTGAGCACGTTGGGATCGAAGACGACGTCCTCGGGCGGGAAGCCCTCGTCGACCAGGATGTCGTAGGCGCGCTTGCAGATGCGGATCTTGTCGTCGAACGTCGCCGCCTGCCCCTTCTCGTCGAAGGCCATGACGACGACCGCCGCGCCGTACTGGAGGATCGTCCGCGCGCGCTCTCGGAACGCGGCCTCGCCCTCCTTGAGCGAGATCGAGTTGACGATCCCCTTGCCCTGGAGGCACTTGAGGCCCGCCGTGATCACCTCCCACTTCGAGGAGTCGATCATGAACGGGACCTTCGCGACCTCGGGCTCGCTGCCGAGCAGCGCGAGGAACTTCGTCATCGCGGAGGGGCCGTCGATCATCCCCTCGTCCATGCACACGTCGATGACGTTGGCGCCGCTCTCGACCTGCTGGCGCGCGATCGCGACCGCCTCCTCGTATTTGCCCTCCTTGATCAGCTTGGCGAACTTGGGCGAGCCGGCGACGTTGGTGCGCTCGCCGATCATCATGAACACGCCCGGCTGCTGGGTGAACGGCAAGGAGCCGGACAGGCGGAGCGGGAGCGTCTCGAGATCGGCGGGCACGCTCACCCGCACCGGGTTCGGGCCGTGGCCCTCGAGGGAGCGCGGGCGCTTGCCCTTCACCGCGCTCGCGATCGCGGCGATGTGCTCGGGGGTGTTGCCGCAGCAGCCGCCGGCGATGTTGACGACGCCGGCCGCCGCGAACTCGCCGAGGAAGCGGCCCATGTCGGCGGGCCCGAGGTCGAAGCCGGTCGGCGCGAGGGGGTTGGGGAGGCCGGCGTTCGGGTAGGCCGAGATCGCGGCGTCGGCCTTCTCGGACAGCTCCTGGAGGAACGGGAACATGAGGTCGGGCCCGAGCGAGCAGTTCAGGCCGATGGAGAGCGGGCTCACGTGGCGCACCGCGTTCCACAGCGCCTCCACCGTCTGGGCGGAGATCATCGTCTCGCCGCCGCGGCCGACCGCCGCCGACACCATGATCGGCAGGTGGACGCCGTCCTTGGCGAACACCTCCTCGATGGCGACGATGGCGGCCTTGGCGTTCAGCGAGTCGAAGATGGTCTCGACGAGCAGGACGTCCGATCCTCCCGCGATCAGCGCCCGCACCTGCTGGACGTAGGCGGCCTTGACCTGGTCGAAGGTGACGACGCGGAAGCCCGCGTCGTCGGCGTCCGGCGAGCTCGACAGCGACACGGTGAGCGGGCCGATGGCCCCCGCGACGAAGCGCCGCACGCCGTCCTTCTCGGCGACGCGATCGGCGACGGCGCGGCACTGCCGCGCCGAGGTCTCGTTGATCTCCCACGCGAGGCCGGAGAGGAACGGGTCGTCGACGATCTTCTGGTAGAAGTCGGGGTCCTTCCGCCCGCCGTGCTCGCGCGGGTCGTCGACGAAGAACTCGCTCTGGGTGATGCTCGTCGCGCCGAAGGTGTTGGTCTCGATGATGTCGGCGCCCGCCTCGAGGAAGCGCCGGTGGATGTCCTCGATCATCGCCGGCTGCGTGAGCGAGAAGAGATCGCCGTTGTTGAGGAGGTCCTTCTTGGAGTCGGCGAAGCGCTCGCCCCGGATGTCGGCCTCCTTCATGCCGTAGGTGCGGATGGTGGTGCCCATGGCGCCGTCGATGACGACGATGCGCTCCTTCACGAGCTTGGCGAGCGGATGGTTCGACATGATCAACCTGCTTTGGGGTGCGGCCGTGAGCGGCCCTTCTCGGCGACGGCGAGGACGACCTGGAGGTGCGGCTTCTTGGACTCGCGGCACGCGACCTCGCACGAGCGGGGCGCGAGCCCGGCGCGCGAGAGCATGCCGCGGAGCTTGGCCGGCGAGAGGCCGGGGTGGCGCTCGCCGTAGGGCGCGGTGACCGCCCGGTGCTCGTGCCGGTCGAGCGACAGCACGACGAGGCGCGCGCCGGGGCGCATCACCCGCGCGCACTCGTGGACCACGCGCTCGGGGCGCTCGGCGTAGGTCAACGTGTGGAAGAGGAGGACGACGTCGAACGAGGCGTCCTCGAGCGGCAGCGCGTGCGCGTCGGCGACGAGCGCCCGCACCTCGGGGCGCCGGGCGAAGCGGGCCCTCGCGGCGTCGATCATCTTCGCGCTCGCGTCGACGCAGGTGAGCGAGCGCGCGCGCGGCGCGAGGTACGCCGCGGCCGCGCCGTCGCCGGAGCCGACGTCGAGGACGTCGCCCAGATCGAGGAGCGCGGCGAGTCCGACCGCGAGCGACTGCCACGTGCGCCCTGGCGAGTAGTGGCGCTCCATCGCCCCCGCGAAGGAGTCGGGGAGGCCGCCCCGGCGCTCGGCCTCGAGCGCGTCGAGGCGCGCGCGGTCGCTCTCGAGGGTGGGATCGGCCGCGCGCGTCGCCTCGTCGAGCGCCGCGCGCGCGGACCCGGGCAGCGCGCCCTCGGCGAGCGCGTAGAAGGCGTGCTGACCGTCGCGCCGATCGCGAACGAAGCCGGCCTCGCGGAGGCGCCCGAGGTGCGTCGACACCCGCGACTGGGAGATGCCGGTGACGCGCACGAGGTCGGTGACGCTGAGCTCCCGGTCGCGCAGGAGCGCGCAGAGCCGGAGGCGGCTCTCGTCCCCCAGCAGGGTGAGGGTCCCGACGGTGGCGGCCAGAGTCATCTGCTTATCCTGATGCGCGGATGAATCATGGTCGGCCCCGCGACGGCTGTCAACCCCCACCCCGTGCCCGTGCCCGTGCCCGTGCCCCTGCCCGTGCCCCTGCCCCTGCCCCTGCCCCTGCCCGTGCCGTCCACGCCGCCCTGACCTTCGAGCGCGGGCGAGCTCGCGCCCGCCGCTGTACCGGGCACGGGCACGGGCACGGGCACGGGCACGGGAGGAGAGAAGAGGCGGGCGCGGACCTCAGTCGTCGCCGTCGTTCGGCATCGAGTAGCCCTTGCGGATGAGCCACGTCCCGAGCGCCATCAGCGGGAGCGACGGCACGAGCGCGACGAGGAGATAGCGCAGGCTCGGGTCGCCCTCGTGGCGCGCCGCCATCAGGATCGTCGAGTTGATGATGAGGGGAAACACGATGAGGAGCAGGCCAATCACCTTCGCCGTCATCGCGTCCTTGATCATCGCGGAGCCCTGTTTAGGCCCCGACGTCGGCGCTGGCAACAACCGACCGAAATCGGGTAACTTTCAGGGCAATGTCTCCCTCGCGGTGGGGTCTCCCGGTCGTCCTCCTCGCCTGCGCCTCCGCCGGCTCCCTCGGCGCGTGCGCGACGCAGCCGCCGCTCGTCGTCATGCGCGGCGAGCCGGGCGACAAGGCGACCACGGTGCAGGGCGACGCCGTCCGCTTCACGCGGCCTCCGATCGCCGAGTACACCGGCCTGAAGCCGGGCTACCACACCGCGCGCACCCTCGAGGAGTGGCGCTCGATGTGGGACGGCGACCCCAAGGTCCCGTCCACCCTCGATTTCGTGAAGACGATGGTCTACGCGGCCGGCGCCGAGTCGCCCGACGTGCAGGCGATCAAGGTGCTCCGCGTCGTCGACACCGCCAACACGCTCCACGTCTTCACCCGCGAGACGTTCCGCGGCGAGGGCTGCGTCAAGAAGTCCGACGAGAAGGCGCCGCTCGATTTCGTCGTCGCCGATCGGATCGACAAGAGCGTGCAGTTCCACGTCGAGGTCGAGCGCGCGCCCTCCTGCGGCTCCGCGCCCACCGCGCAGGTGAAGTGCCGCGTCGGCGCCGCGCTCGAGTGGAGCGCGAAGGTGTCGGCGAGCCCGGGCGACATGGTCGAGTGCGAGGCGACGACGGAGGCCAAGGGCGTCTTCGCCACGATCGACAAGCTCTGGCAGCTCGGCGAGGTGCCGGGTGGCTCCACGACCAAGCTCACGTTCGCCAAAGAGAACACGCGCGTCAGCTTCCCCGTCGACCTCTTCGGCCGCTACGCGATCGCGTTCGAGATCATCGACGACGCCGGGCGCCGCGGCCGCGGCGAGGCGACCTGCGACGTGCTCCCGCAGAGCAGCGACGACATGTACCTGCAGCTCGCGTGGGCGGGGTTCGACGCGACCGACGACCCGAGCACGTTCCCGCGCGTCGCGCTCCGCGTCTACGAGGAGCTCGACAACAAGCCGCCGCCCCCGCCCCCGAAGGGCGGCAAGCCCGTCGCGCCGGCGCCTCGCCCCCGCGGCAAGGAGTGCTCGGTCGCGTCCGCCGCCAAGCCCGACTGGTGCGAGGTGAAGACGCAAGGGATCCTCACCCACTTCCGCGTGAAGAACCCGAGCAAGTCACGCTTCCACGCGTACGTCGCGTACACCGACGACCGCGTCGACGGCGGGCCCTACGTGTGCGTGCGCGCCTTCCTCGGCGGCAAGCGCACGACCGAGGTCTGCGACAAGCAGAAGCGGGGGCCCGACGAGACGTGGGACCTCGGAGTCCTCGAGGGCAAGACCGGCGCGCCGGAGCTCGAGACCCCATTCTCCCCCAGCTCCGGCGCTCCTCCCGAGCCGCCGCCGGAGAAGCCCGCGCCCAAGCCTGCGCCCAAGCCAGGCCCCAAGCCCGCCGATGGGACGAAGAAGTAGGCGTCAGTAGTCGCTGCTCGAGCCGCCGCCGCCGAAGTCACCACCGCCGCCGCCCCACGAGCCTCCGCTGTCGGAGGAGCTGGAAGAGCCGAGCGAGTCGAGCCACGAGCTCG
>JAEUKG010000438.1 GCA_016794325.1 Myxococcales bacterium
GGGCCCCACGAGCGCGAGCGCCGGAGGCGGCGCGGCGCCCGGCGGCGGCGCGCTCGAGCACCAGAAGTACCCGCCGTACGAGGTGTCGATCGCGTCGGGCCCGCCGCCGCCGGTCGTCCAGGGATCGACGTCGGGCCCCAGGCTCGGAGCCTTGAGGAGCGCGTACACGAGCGCGAGCCGCCGCTCGTCGGCGGAGCCCGCGCTCTCCACCTTCGCGACGTACGGCGCGAGGGCCGGCGTCGACCGCGACACGATCGGAGCGAGGCGCGACGCGGTCTTCGCCTCGCCGAGGAGCATCGCGCGGACCCACGCCGTGGCGGCCACGTGCGCGCGCACGTCGGCGTCGAGCCCGCTCGCGGTCGCGGCGTCGACCCACGACGACATCGGCAGCCCCGCGTTCATCATCTCGGTGATCTCGGGCGGGAACGCGCGCCGCGCCTTGGGGTCGAACACCGCGGGCCCGCTGTCCTCCTCCACCCCCGCCGGGACCACCGCCGCCGCGGCGACGAAGCGGGCCACGTCGGGCGCGTGCCGGGCCGCGAACAGCGCGAAGGCGTTCTTCGTCGACGGCCCCTCGCTCGGCGAGAGGTCCGCCCGCGCCTGGGCGACGAGCGCCCCGAGGGTCGCCGCCGGCACGCGCCGCGCCGCCGACAGGCGCAGGAGGTGATACCGCACCGTCGGCAGCTCCGGCGCGCCCGGGCGCGCCGCGACCGCGGCCGCGAGCGGCGCGTCCAGGCGAGGATCGCGCGCGTTCTCGGCCGTCACCAGCGCCGCCACCAGCCACGGCGTCGTTTTACGTGCATGATACATGCGAAGCGCCTCGTCGGCGGGGCGCTTCCCCTGCATCACCCCGATCCACACCGTCAGGTCGTCGGTCGCGCGGGTGAGCGCGGTCTCGTCCGCGTCGAGGAGCAGCGTGTAGTCGGCCACCCAGCCGCCGAGGTCTTGCCCTCGGGGGCCGAGCACCTGCGCGGAGAGCTCGACGAGCGAGCCCGCGGGGTCGGCCTTCGGGCGCGCGTAGCGCCGGTAGCCGTCGATCGCCCGCGCGAGCGGCGCCATGTCGGGGTCGGCGCGGAGCCGGTCGAGCTCGGCGATCGCGCGCGAGGCCTGGGCGCGATCGATCGCGTCGGACTCGAGGACCGCGCGGCGCGCCAGGGTGCGCGCGACGAGGTAGCGCGAAAGCCGGCGCCACGGCGACGACGCGTCGGCCCCGATCGCGCGGAACCGGCGCTCGGCCTCGTCGAAGCGGTTCGCGTAGAGGTTCGCGGCCGCGATCTGGTAGTCGCGGTCGGCGCGCGCGGCGGGGGGCGCCTTCGCGCTCGCGGCCGCGGGGATCGCCGGCGTGGCCGGGCCCGCGCAGTTGGCGAACACGAGATCCTGCGCCCGCACCCACTCCGCGACCTCTTGCGGAGGGCGCGTCTTCTCGCGATCGAGGAGCGCGTCCGTCGCGACCCGGAAGGCGTCGTCGTTGCAGGGGACGACCCACGCGTGGGCCTTGGTGGTGTAGCCGTTCGGCACCGGCGCCGGCGCGACGCCGAGGACGCGCGCGCGCTCGCTCCCCCACCGGCCGGCGGGATCGGGCCCCGCCGGGAGCGGGCTCGGCGGCGACGACGAGACCTTCGACGGCTCGACGATCCCGAGCCGACGGGTGTAGAGCTCGAGCATCGAGCGCCTCTCGGCGGGATCGAGCGGGAGGCCGGAGAGCACCCGGTAGGCGACGACGAGGTACGACCGCGCGAAGGTCGGCCGGACGAGGCCGAGCCGCCCGCCCACGAAGCCGTCGAGCGGGAGATCGGGGTGGGCCCGGGTCTCGGCGACGGTGACGACGGAGCTCGAGCACGCGGTCGCGGGCGTGTCGCTCGTGGTGAGGGCGAGGGCGCCCAGCCCGAGGAGGGCGAGCGCGGCGAAGGACGAAGACGGAGCTCTCATCGGGGGCCTAGCGGGCGTCGAGGGCCGCGAGATCCGCGGCGGTCCATGGGTGGCGCGAGAACGCCCACACCGGGCGCGCGCCGTAGAGGTGGGGCGCCGGCTCGTCGACCGCGACGCCGATCGCGCCCCGGCACGCGGGCTCGGGGAAGTCGCCGCGCGCGGCGAGCGCGAAGCGGACGCGCGCGGCGTCGGGCCCCATCGCGAACAGCATCGGGACGACCCGGGGCGCGGGGCGGCCCGCCGCGAGCACCTCGGGGAGCGGCCCCGCGCCCGTGCACCACGACGCGACCGCGGTGACGGCGAGCGAGGTCGACGGCGGGAGCGCCGCCGTCACCCGCTCGATCAGCTCGCGGTAGAACCCCCACGCCGGCGGCGGCGCGTCGAAGTCGATCTGCAGCGTCCGCGCCGGCGCGTCCCCCGCGGCGTCGACCACCGCGCGGGCGAGCGCGGGCCCGTGGGCCGCGAACGCGGTCGAGCCACGCCGGAGCTGGACCCGGACCACGGCCGCGAGCGGCACCCCCGGGGGCACGTGGGCCGGGTGCGCCCGCCGCCGCACCTCGACCCCGGCGTCGCCCACCGTGACTGTCCTTGTAAGGATAGCGACCCCGACGTCGCGCCGGTCGCCGAGGAACCGGAGATCTTCGGGGCGCTCCCAGGCCCAGAGCCAGGTGCGGGGGCCCTCGTCCGGGGCAGGCCCCGGGCCCTCGGCGCCGAGCGACGCCGCGAACGCGAGGACGAGGGACGTGGCGACACCGAGGCGCATGGCGGGGCGGAAACGCCCCGGCCACCCTACCCCATTCCCGCGGCGCTCAGGGCGTCGACGGCGCGCCGGCCGCCCAGGCCGGCCGCTCGCCGAAGGCCGCGCGCGCGCGCTCCTTCACCCGCACGAGGCTCGTCGCGCCGTCGCTCACCACCGGCAGGTGGCGGAACGAGGTCGTGGCGTAGAAGAGCCGGTAGTGGAAGAAGTTCTTCTGCACGATCACGTCGGCGTCGCGCGCCGCGAGGCCGAGCGCGGACCAGAAGCTCGGGTGGATCGGCAGCGGGGAGCGGTCGGTGACGACCACGCGCAGCTTGCCGACGTCGAGGCGCACCGCGCGCCCGAAGTCGGTGGTCGCGCGCGCCGACACCGTCGCCTCGACGGTGACGCCCGGCATGCCGTACCCCGGCGTCCCCGTGAGCACGAGCCGCCGGCGGGCGCCGAGCGGGGCCGCCCACGTCGCGTCGACCGCCGCTGGATCGTGCAGCGGCACGAACGCGACGAGATCCGGGGCCTCGGCGGCGAGCGCGGCGAGGACATGGGTGTTGCCGCCGGGGGCTCCGGCGCCGACCACGTCGTCGACGTCGACGAACGTGACGGGCCCGAGCCGGCGCCACGCGCTCGACCTGACCTCGCGGATCGCCTCGCTCGGCGTGCGCATGTCGGGCGGGGGGACGTCCTTGAGCGCCCACGCGCGCTCGGCGAGCTCGTCGGCGAGGCGCTCGGCGAGCGCTCGGTCGCCGTCGGTCGACACGTGGGTCGCCCAGCCGAGCTTCTCGGCGCTGGTGTAGGGGTGGACCATGAACAGGCTCGCGGAGACCGCGCCCGGCCGCCGCTCGAGCCTCCGCATGCTCCGGAAGAAGCCCCGCATCGGCGACAGGAAGTCGATCGTCGTCCCGCCGCCGAGCACCATCGGCAGCTTCCGCCACGCGTGGACGGGCGCGATCTCCCCGCGGAGGGCGCGCACGAGCCTGCGGCCCGCGCGGAAGCCGGTGGGGGCGAGATCCCAGTGCGGGTTGGTGCGGTAGGCGACGAGCACGTCGACGGGATCGACGAGGCCGGCGCTGAGGTTCGCGTGGAGATCGTAGCTCACCGCGAGCTTGGCGGCGTCGCCGAGGATCGCCCGGACGCGGCGCAGGATCATCGCCTCCGGCGCCTCCGCGAGCCCCGCCACCTGCATCGAGCCGTGCAGCGCGAGGTAGACGCCGTCGACCGGCATCGCCGCCTCGAGCCGGTCGAGCAGGCGCGCGAGGATCTCCTCGAAGCTCTCGCGCGTCAGCGGCCCGCTCGGGACCGCGAGCGAAGACTCGAGGGGCACGGCGGTGACGCCCCCGGCGAGGCGGCACGCCTGCCGGAAGCCGGTGAGCTCGGCGTGCGGCATGAACGACTTCAGCTCCGTGCCTCCGAGGGTGGAGGCACGATCGAGCTCCGCGCCGCCGATCCAGTGCATGCGCTCGAAGTCGGCGCTGGTCGTGAGGACCGGCGAGTAGGCGTTCGCCTCGTGGAAGATGCGGCCGTAGGCGATGCGGAGGGGACGGGTCATGGTTTCGGCTCCTTCGGAGGCTCTCGGACGAGGGCGCGCGGGCTCGGATCAGCGGCGGGCGGGGCGACGCGCGCGCGGGCGCGCGGGGCGCGACGGCGCGCCGCGCGGCGGCTCGATCTTGAGGGGGGCGAGCACCTCTTCCCAGAAGAGGGTCAGCACCGGCTCGATGGGCTCGGTCGCGGTGACGCGCTGCACCGTCAGCCCGTCGATGACGGCGCGCACGAGCGAGACGAGCGCGCGCGCGTCGCACGGCCGCACGACGCCGCTCGCGATGCCTCGCTCGACGCGGGCGACCATGTCGCGCCGGGCCTCGTCGAACACCGCCGCCGCGCCCTGGAGGATGGCGAGCGTGCGCGCGCCGCCGGTGACGGCGATCGCCTGCGTCAAGAAGAGGATGCGCGACTCCTTGCCGCGGTGGAACTCGAGGATCGACGAGACGCGCGCGAACAGCCGGTCGACGGGGTGCTCGTGGCGCTCGACGCGCTCGGCGACGAAGAGCGCTTGCTCGGCGAGGAGCTCCGCGAGCGCCACCTCGACGATGCTGGCGTAGGTCGGGAAGTGGTAGAGCAGCGTGGGGCGCTTGACCCCGAGGGCGCGCGCGAGCTGCTCCGCCGGCAGCGTCACGCCCTCGCGCTCGAGGACGACGGCCGCGCGGAGCGCGAGATCGCGCGAGCGCTCGACGTCGCGGGGGCGGGCCACGTCAGGCCGCCGCCCGGAAGGAGAGCGCCGCCGACAGCGCCGCTTCGCTCCGCGACCAGAGCTCCTCGGCCAGCGCGGCGTCGGACGCGAGGGCGCTCGGCGCGCGCGGCTCGAGCTCGTGCAGGTAGAGCGGCGCGGACGCGGGGTCGCGCGCGCGCTCGGCGGCGCGCACGAGGGTCTGCGCCCCGACCTCCACCGACTTCATGCCGAGGAGCTTCGGGAGCACCGCCCGCACCGGCCAGGGGATCGGGCGCCAGATGTCGCTCGCGATGCGGCCCGGGTGGACGGCGACGACGCCGATCGACGGGTGGCGGCGCCGCAGCTCGGCGGCGAAGAGGACGTTGCAGACCTTCGAGACCTCGTATTCGGCCATGCCGGTCGCGCTCTTCGTCGGCTCCCGGAGGTCGCCCCAGCGGATCGCCTTCGCCTGGTAGTGCGAGCCGCTCGACACGACGACGATCGACCCGCGCGCGCGCTCGACGAGCGGCACGAGCGGGAGCGTGAAGGCGAAGTGGCCGAGGTGGTTCACGCCGAACGCGAGCTCCCACCCGT
>JAEUKG010000454.1 GCA_016794325.1 Myxococcales bacterium
CGACGCCGCCGACGGCCCAGATCCAGAGGACCCCGTTGTGGGGGATGAACAGGTAGAGCGCGAACAGGTCGGCGATGTCGAAGAGGTGGTACTGCTCGACGTAGCCGTGGCCGAAGCCCATCCCCACCACCGGTGACTGCCGCAGGGTGTGGATGAGGTTGTAGTTCTCGACGTCGCGCGACTCGCTCGACGTGTCGGTCTGCGTCATCACGCTCATGATGAGGCGCGCCGGCTTGAAGAGCGCCGAGTCGCCGCCGAGCTGCGCGCCGGCGACGACGTAGATCGCCCCGAGGATGCCGGCGACGACCGCGAGGCCGGTGAGGTTTCGCTTGAGCTTGCCCGGACGCATCGCGACGTACATGACGATCGGGAACGCGCCCATGCTGACGAAGGCGAGGCGGCGGTTGTTGAGGGCGATCGCGGCGAGGATCACCAGCCCGAGGCCGGCGCACTTCGCGATCGTCTTCATCTTCCGGTTCTCGAGGGCGTAGGTGAAGAGCCCGATGATCCCGGCCACGAAGAGCACGGTGTCGGAGTGCGTCGTGACGTAGAAGCCCTCGCGGTCGCGGAAGTCGCGGGCCACGACGCTGTACACGAGGATGAGCACCGCCGCCCGCAGCACCGCCACCGTGACCACGATGCTGCCGAGGGCGGGGACGTCCTCGGGGCCGCGGATGGCGTAGAGGAACATGAGCCCCACGACCGGCATCGTCATGAGGTGGAGGATCTGGAAGAACGAGGGCGTGAGCTGGCCGCCGCGCGCGAGGCCCCAACCCTCGAGGGCGAACACGGCCCCGAGGAACGCGAGCATCACCACCACCGCCACCCGTGGCGGCAGATAGCCGCCCTTCTTCGCCGCCCGCCGGGCTTTGTAGAGGAGCCCGAGGCACGCGAAGAAGAAGATGGGGAGGCTCATGCCAGGCACGCCGGCGAAGTCCTTCATGCTCTCGAAGAAGGCGAGGTCGACGGCCCGCAGCGGCGCGAGCCACCAGGTCGGCGTCTCGGCCGGGGACTCGATGAAGAGCGAGACCGCGAGGAGGCACCGCGCGGCGACGTGGACCGGGTGCTTGGCGATCAGCCACCACAAGAGACCCCCGGTGATCGCGAGGAGCACGAGGTTCAGGATCTGCGTCTGGGTGCCGACGGTGTAGGTGAGGCCGACGCCGACGGCGCCCACCGGCAACACCAGCTTGAGAGTCGGCTTGATCCACGCCTCTTTGGCGACGTCGATGACCTTCTCTTCTTCTTTGGTCTGGGCGCGGTTGCCGAACTCGCCGTAGAGCGCCCGGACGCGATCCTGCAGCTCGTCGAAGGCCTGGGCCGAGGACTGCTGCGGCCGCATCGGCGGCATCGGCGGGGGGCGATTGGACGGCGTCATCGGCTCACCAGCAGAGCTTCGACCGGATCGCGCCGGTGAGCTGGTCCGCCATCAGCTGGTGGGTGGTGAGGTTCGGGTGGAAATCGCAGCCGAGGCCGCGGCGCACGCCCTGGTCCAAGAACTCCATGGTGTACACCCGCAGGTCGCCCTTGCCGGTGAAGCGCCCGACGACCCGGCCGAGGATGTCTCGGAGCACGGTGCGCGGGGTGTCTGCCGGGGCGTCCGACAGCATCGGCGGGATGGCGCAGAAAATGTGCGCATCGGGATAGTTCTTTCGGACCCGCTCCAGGAGCTTGACGTAGGCCTCTTCGAAGGGGCCCGCGTCGGGGACGCCGAGGAAGAAGTCGTTGGTCCCGATGTTCACCACCACGACCTGGGGCTTCGGGGCCTTCGCGAAGTCCCAGAGCGGCGCGCCCTCGTCGGTCGGTTGCCCGAGGATCGGCAGCGCGCGGTCGTAGAAGTCGCCGAGCACGCCGGTGCGCTCGTCGGTGTTGTTGCGGAACACGCCGCGCCCCGACCACGCGATGGTGGTGAGCTCGGCGCCGAGGGCGCGGGCCGTCTTCGCCCCGTAGGTCTCGTAGTGGTCTTGGGAGTCGTACGAGAACCGGCACGACGCGTTGGAGCCGAGGATCCCGTAGCCGCAGGAGATGGAGTCGCCGATCACCTCGATGCGCCGCGCGCGCACCGTCGGGGGGACGAAGCGCGCCCCCGCGCCGAGGAGCTCGAACCCGCGCAGCTCGAAGACCCCGGCCGACGCCTCGATCGACCGGTGCACGACGACGTCGTGGGTGCGACCGGGGTCGAGGTTCGTCGCGAGCTCGTATTCGAGCTGGGTGCTCGAGACGCGCAACGTCCGCGGCGGCGCGTCGTCGACGGTGACGACGAAGGGCACCGACTCGAGCGGGGTGCAGCAGCGCGTGGGGGTCGGCACGTCCTCGTTGCAGTCGGCGACCTTCGGATCGGCCTGGATGGCCTCGGGCGGGCACTCCTGCTGCCGCACGAGGTCGTACACGACGGGGATCTTCAGCTTCATCTTGATGCCGGTCCCCTGGAACGACGCGCGGAGCTCGGTGCCCGACCACTGGAAGCGCGTCGCCCCGTTCTCCCCGGGGGCGGACCGCCCGACCACGCGGGGGGCGGCCGGGCCGTCGGGCTTGCCGAGATCCTCGGCCGGGCCGCGGCTGCAGTCCGCGGGCGCGCCGCTCACCCCGCCGTTGTCCAGAGGCTCGTCGTCGGAGCGCGAGAGGCGGACGACGCAACCGGAGAGCGAGACCGCGACCACCGCCGCCGCGAACGCCACCCGCGCCATGCGCCTGCCGCGCGCCCCAGCGGGGGCGCGTTTTTCGACCGTCATCGGAGCCATCGAAGGCATGGAACGGTAGCACGAAGGAGAACTTCTTGCGCGGCTGGCCCGGGGTGTCCCATACTTCGCCCCAACATGACCCGGAACGGCGCGTTCGCCGCCGCCAACAGCCAAGACCCGGTCTGGCAGCGGCTCTGGCTTCGGTGCCAGCAACACGAGTGGCAGAGCCTCGCCATGGTCGGCAGCAGCAAGCGCCACCCCGAGGCGGTCATGGAGCTCGCCGTCGGCCTGTCGCGCCTGGCCGCCGAGCTCGGCCAGGAGATCGTCATCCTCGACGGCCGCAACTACGGCCTCAAGGACATCCAGCCGACCCAGGAGGAGATCCAGCGCATCGTCACCCGCGGCAAGCGCTGCATCCTCGTCCTCAAGCTCGTCCCCGAGAACGCCACCACCGTGCCGCTCGGGCAGCTCGTGGACTGCGCCCTCCTCGGCGTCTTCATCGGCGAGACGACGACCGTCGCCGCCGGCCGCACCATCGACGAGATCGGGCGGTCGAAGTTCCTCGGCTCCATCGTCGTGTCGTGATCCTCCGCGGCGCGCCGCGGCGGCTCGCCGTGGCCGCGGCCGCCCTCGCCGCGCTCGGCGCCTGCGGTCCTCCCGGCGCGCCTCCGCCGCGGGTGGAGGCGCCGCCACCCGCGAGCGCGTCCGCCTCCGCCGCGCCCGCGCCGCCCGCGGCGGGCGGCGCGGTCGCCGCCCGCGTACTCCCGCGGCGGGCGGCCCGCGGCTGGCTGCGGGTCGAGGGCGCCCACCTCGTCGACGAGACGGGGGGCGTCTTCGCGGGGCGGGGCGCAAACCTGCATGATACACGTTCCTGCGACGCCTGCTCCTTCGAGCCGCCGCGGGTGGACGAGGTCCTCCGGCGGGCCGACGCGCTCGTCGACGACTGGGGGGCGGATTTCGTGCGCCTCCTGCTCGAGGCCTACCCGCCCGACCCCAAGAAGCGCCGCGTCCACCACGCGAGCGCGGCCGACGACGACGCCTACCTCGCCGACGTCGTCCGGATCGTCCGCCACCTGCAGTCCAAGGCCGGGACCTACGTCCTCCTCTCGGTGTGGCACGACCCGTCGCTCGGCCCGACGGGCCTCCCCACCGCCGGCACGACCCGGCTCTGGCAGCGGCTCGCGGCCGCGCTCCGCGACGACCCGGGCGTGCTCTTCGGGCTCGTCAACGAGCCTCGGGGCGCGCTGAGCGGCGCCGACGACGCCGACGTCTGGGAGCGCATGAACGCTCTGGTCGCCGCGATCCGCGCCGTGGAGGGCGAGGGCAAGCGCCACGTCGTCGTCGTCCAGGCGACGCGCGAGTGGGGCCGCTGGCTCGACTACTACCTCGAGCACCCGATCACCGCCGGGGGCGGCCGCGACGTCGCCTACGAGACGCACGTGTACAATGCACGAAAATCGTTCGACGCGATCCTGACCCGGCCCGCGCGGGCGTTGCCGGTGATCGTGGGCGAGGTGGGGCCGGTCGCCAAGGACGGGCTCATGTCGCTCGACGACGCGGCCGCGCTGCTCGACCTCGCGAGCGACCTCCACGTCCCGTGGCTCGCGTACACGTTCCACTTCCGCTGCCCGCCCAACCTGCTGGTGGAGCCGCCGGCGCCCCCAGGGAAGGTGAACGTGGGCTGCGGCGCGGGGATCCCGCTCGAGCCGACGGCCTGGGGCCGCATGGTGCGCGACAGGATCGGGCGTCGCTGATAAGCTCCGTCCGCCGTGGACAAGGCCGTCGTCGTCTCGATCCTGCTCTACACGCTCGTGATCCCGTTCTTCGCCGCGCGCGCGAAGACGACGCGGGGCGCGGTGCAGCGGGCGGTCATCGCCACCATCGTCGCGTGCGTGCTCTACCTGCTCGGGCTCCTCTTCCTCTACACGTCGACGCCGAAGTTCAACGTCTGACCGGCTTGGTCTGGGCGGCGATCTCGAGGCCGTTCGACCAGCTCGTGAAGCGGGTGATCTTGCCGCCGCGGGTCTCGACCACGTCGATCGCGTGCAGGCTCACCGGCTTGCCGGCGGTCGTGCCCTTGAGGACGCGCTCCACGACGAAGGTGTCGCCCACCGCCATCAGGTTGTAGAGCGGCAGCTCGGTGAACGCGCCGAACGCCTGGCTCCAGCCCTTGAGGAGCGCCCGCCACGCCGCGGGCCCGGCGCCGGGCTTGGGGGCCGCCGCGCGGTCGTCGATCACCGCGTCGTCGGCGAAGAGCGCGGCGGACTCGGCCTCCTTCTTCGCTTCGATCGCGTCGTAGAGCGCGCGGGCGATCTCCAGCGTCTTGGCCTCGTCGGGGTGGTTCTTGGACGCGACGACCTCGAGCGAGGTGTTCTGCTCGTCCGGGCGCGGAGGCGGCGGCCGGAAGCTGCCGGGCTTGGCCGCGGGGTCGAGCTGCGCGACGACGTTCTGCCCGTCCTCGTAGAGGTGCACCTGGCGCACCTGCCCGTCGGCGTTGAAGAACCCCACCACGACGCCGGTGAGGCCGGCCG
>JAEUKG010000466.1 GCA_016794325.1 Myxococcales bacterium
CAGCGCGACCGCGACGAGGCCGGGGCCGCCACCGATCCGACGCTCGACGTCGCGCGCTGACGCGGTCCTCCCCGCCGCGGCGTGCGCGCGGCGCCGCGATCGCGTATGAGACGGAGGTGTCCTTCCGCGAGCGGGCCGGGCGGCACCCCGGGATCGACGGCGTCTGGGAGCACTCCCCCGGCGCGGCCGCGCGCGTCGTCGTGCACGCGGACGGATGCGTGGATCTCCTCGTTCGCGAGAGCCCGTGCGAAGCCCCCGCGATCGTCGTCCTCCCTCCCACCGTGCGCGCCGAGGTCGCCACCCTCGCCCGAGGCGAGCGCGCGTGGGGCGTGCGCGCGGAGCTCGGGCGCGGCGGGCCGCTGCTCGAGCGCGCGGCGCACGTCGTGGCCCGCGCCCGCGCGGCGATCGAGCGCGGCGGCGGCCCGGCGGCGGTCGAGCGCGTCGTCGCCGAGCACCTCGACGAGCGGGGGCCCCCGCCGGCGGTGGTGAGCGAGCTCGTCGCCCTCGCGCGGGACGATCGCGGCGCGACGCGGATCGGCGCGCGGAGCTTCGGCGCTCGCAGCGCGCGGACGCTCGAGCGCGCGTGCCGCGTGTGGCTCGGATACGGCCCCAAGACGCTCCTGTCCATCGAGCGCGGCCGAGGCGCCCTCGCGCGGATCCGCGCCGGCCACCCGCTCGCCGACGTCGCGGCCGACCTCGGCTACGCGGATCAGCCGCACATGACCCGCGAGATCGCGAGGCTCTTCGGGGCGACGCCGGGCGCGCTGCGCCGTGTCGGAAATCTTCAAGACGCGGCCGCGGGCGTTCGGTAGGGTCCGCGCGTCGCGTCGCGAGGCGCCGCCTCGCCAAGGAGATCCCCATGCCGAAGAAGCGCCCCCCCAAGCTCGCGTACGCCATCGTCTACGTCCCGGACGTCGCCCGCGCCGTCGACTTCTACGAGCGCGCGTTCGGCCTCGAGCGTCGCTTCGTCCACGACTCCGGCACCTACGCGGAGCTCGAGACCGGCGAGACCGCGCTCGCCTTCGCGTCGGAGGAGGCCACGCCGACCCGCGGCGCGTTCGCGCTGAACCGGCGCTCGTCCAAGGCGGCGGGCGTGGAGGTCGGCCTCGTCGTCGACGACGTCCCCGCCGCCTTCGAGCGCGCGGTCGCGGCCGGGGCCGAGGCGGTGCTCGCGCCCACCGAGAAGCCGTGGGGGCAGACGGTGTCGTACGTGCGGGACCTCGACGGCTTCCTCGTCGAGATCTGCACCGCCGTCGGCTGAAGCCGAGCGGAGCTTCGGCGGCGGCGTCGCTGGGTGCCCCGCGATCCACCTTGCTGCCTGCTGCCTGAACGCGCCGCTTGCCGGTCAGGGCGACGACCACCTCCGCCGCGCGCGCGAAGCCGAAATCGCCCGTGGTCACGCGACCGGCCAGCGTGACGGCGTGACGCTGGCGCGTCGGTTGCTGAGGTTCGGGGCATGCGCTCCCCGCTCGCCCTCGCCGCCCTCGCCTTCGTGACCACCGCCGCCTTCGCCTGCTCGCGCGGCGCCCAGGAGGACGAGAAGGTCGCGTGGACGTGCACGCGCGACGAGGTCCCGATGGGCTCCGCCGTCCGGTGCTCGTCCGCCGCCCTCACCGCCGACGCGGAGCCGAGCGCGAGCGACACCAGCTCGGAGAGTCAGCAGACGTGGACCTGCGGGTTCCGCGATCCGAGCTGCCCGCCCGAGGACGCGACCGGCGGCGGCGGCGCGGGCGGCGCGGGCGACGCGACCGAGCCTCCCACGTCGACGCAGGGCGGCACCGTCGAAGGGAGCCCGTCGGGCGGCGCCGGCTCCTCGGTGCCGACCGAGTGCGCGTACGCGCCCGACCTCGACTACTGCCCGCCGAGCGGCAGCGAAGGCGGGACCGTCGGCGATCCGACGTGCACCAAGGGCAACGGCAACGGCAAGTGCAACGGCAGCAGCGGGGGCGCGAGCGGCGCCAACGGGAGCACCAGCGGCAACAACGGCTCCAGCAAAGGCGGCGACGTCGGCGCGTCGAGCGGCTCGAGCGGCGCGACCTCGTCCTCGGGCGCGAGCGGCTCGAGCGGCTCGAGCGGCGGCGGGACCTGGACCTGCCACGGCGATCGAAACGGCAAGCACACCTGCGAGCGCACCGTGTGTGTCCCCGGCTCTCACCCGAGCCCTTGAGGCGCCTGCATCCCCGCAGGCGGCGACGACTGCGTCAGCGTCCGCCCGAAGGCGGGCGGGTGTTGGGTGTCGGGCGGCGGCTTCGTCAC
>JAEUKG010000495.1 GCA_016794325.1 Myxococcales bacterium
TACGCGCACCGGCTCGGCGGGCTCGACGCCATCCTGCAGGCGAGCGCAGCGGCGGAGGTGGCCGGCGTGGAGGCGCGGGCGATCCTCGATCTCGTCGACGGGCGCGCGACCGTCGGCGACATCACGCGGAGCTCGCACCTCGGCAAGCTCGACACGCTCCGGGTCCTCTGCCGCCTGTTCCCCGAGCCGCCACCGCCGACGCGCGCGGAGCCGAACCGGCGGCGGACGCGCGAGTTCTTCGGCCAGAAGCGCTCTCGGGACTCGGCCGCGCCACCGTCCGGCTTCGTCGCCTCGACCGCCCGACGTCACGCCGAGAAGGAGCAGACCATGTCCCGCGTCGACGATCTGAACCGAATCCTCCGCGCCCTCCAGACCAACTCGCCCGACGTCGAGGCGAGCGCGCTCATCTCCGAAGACGGCTTGATGATCGCGAGCGCGCTGCCGCAGCACATCGACGAGACCCGCGTCGCCGGCATGAGCGCCACGCTGTCGAGCCTCGGCGCCCGCGCCGCGTCGGAGCTCGAGCGCGGGGACGTCGACGAGGTCCTCGTGCGCGGCAAGAACGGCTACGCGGTGATGATGTCCGCGGGCTCGGGGACGCTCCTCCTGTGCCTCACCAGCCAGGCCGCCAAGCTCGGCCTGATCTTCCTCGACATGCGACGCGCGGCGGAGGACGTTCGGAAGGTCTTGTGACCGTCAGCGGCGGAGCGCGAAGTAGACTCCGCCGGCGATGCTGACGAGCGCGAGCGCGATCCAGACCGCGAGCCACCGACGGTCTTGGCCGTCGCCCTCGCTCGCATGGGCCGCGGGGCGGGTGCGCTTGGTGGTCGGCGGCGCCACCGAGGGCGCGGCGGTCGGAGGGGTCGCCTCTTTGTCGGGGTTGATGCGGATCGGAGGAGGGCGCGTGCTCGGTCCGACCATCGCAGGGATGGTCTTCGCGAAGGCGTCGGCGTCCTCGGGGCTCTCGGTGAAGGCGGCGGGGCGCAGCGAGTCGGTGTCGTCGGGCATCGCCCGCGCGTGGAGGAGCGCGGCGGCGAACACGGCGGCGCTCGGGTAGCGCTCCTCGGGGTCCTTGGCGATCGCGTGCATGATGACCGACTCGAGCGCGGGCGAGATCCCTCGGTCCGGAGCCCGCTGGCGCGGCAGCTCGGGGGTGGCGGTGAGCTGCTGGGTGAGGACCTTGAGCGGCGTCTTGCCGGTGAAGGGGACGTCCCCGGTGCAGAGCTCGTAGAGGATCATCCCCGCCGAGTAGATGTCGCACCGGGCGTCGGGCTCGTCGCCGCGCGCTTGCTCCGGCGACATGTACTCCGGCGTCCCGAAGACCATGTTGGCCGCGGTGAGCCCCGTCGTCCCCGTCCCGCCCGACAGGGCCTTGGCGAGCCCGAAGTCGACGACGAACACGTTCATCTTGTTCTTCAGGAGGACGTTGCCGGGCTTGAGGTCGCGGTGGACGATGCCCTGCGCGTGCGCCGTCTTGAGCGCGGAGAGGATCTCGAGGACGATCTCGATCGCGCGATCCACGGTCGGGAGCTCGCCGACGCGGATCATGGCCTCGAGCGACGGCCCGTCGACCCGCGCGAGCGCGAGGTAGAGCACCGAGAGGCCGGGCTCGCTGGGATCGGGGAGCTCGCCGAAGTCGACGATGGGGCACACGTGCGGCCCCTCGAGCCGACGGAGGATCGCGGCCTCGCGGACGAAGCGCCCGCGGATCTGCTTGTCGCCGGCGAGCTCGGCGTGGATGACCTTCAGCGCGACGAGGTCCCCGGTCGCGACCTGGGTCGCCTCGTAGACGGTGCCGGTGCCGCCCTTGCCGAGGACCCCGCGAATCTCGTACGCGCCCCCGAGCTTCTTCCCCACGCGGCGATCGAGCGTTTTCTTCGGTTCTGCGCCGCGCTCCACCATGGCCGTGCTCTTCGCAGGCTACCCTACTTCACGCCGCACGCGGCTCGAATCTTGGGAGAGGTCGCGCGCGGCGAGAGCAGCCGACGCGCCTCGGCTTCGCCCCCGGGGAGCGCCGACTTGTACGCCGCGCAAGCGGCGAGCGCCGGCCCGGACGCTCCGAGCGCGACGTAGGCCTCGACGAGCGCGCGCTGCACCGTCGCTTGCTGCGCCCGCGACAGCTCGCCCGAGCCGAGCAGCCGGTTGCCGGAGGCGACCGCCTCCGCGTAGCGACCGCCGCGCACGGACGACAGGAGATCGGGGAGCTCCGCCTCGACGCGCCGCTGGGCAGCGTGAGTGGAGCCCCCGCCCTCGCACGAGCTCCGGCGGGCCTCGGCGTCGCCCTCGGTGGTGAGGGCGAGGCCGGCGAGCGGGACGAGGACGACGTCCCCGCGCGCGAGCGGCACGTCGAGCTTCTTGCCGTTGTACGCCGCGAGCTCCCACGCGCGGTTGGCGTCGAAGAGGTAGCGCTGCGCGATCTTGGGCATGCCGTCGCCCTCGGCCACGATGTGCGCGATGACCGCGGGGACCTCGACGGCCTGGCCTTCGACCGGCGGCACCCACGAGACGCCGCCGTTGGCCCGCGCCAAGGTCTCGGCGCGCGATTTGTCGGCGAGGTAGCGCTCGGCGAGGTCGGGCCACGTCTCGCCCGTGGTCGCGCGGTGGTACGTCGGCGCGGGGACCACGATGCGCATCCCGGGGGCGATGACGCTGCCGCCCTGGGAGTCGAGCCCGTTGGCGGCGGCGAGCACGGGCTCGTATTTCGCGTCGCCGTAGACCGTGATCGCGATCTTCGCGAGGGTCTCTCCGCGCGTCACCATGCGCGTGTACGGGGT
>JAEUKG010000532.1 GCA_016794325.1 Myxococcales bacterium
CGGCCCACGGCGGTGGACGCGCTCGCCCGGCTCTCGGTCTCGCTCGGCGAGCTCGACGAGGCGGCCCGCTACCTCGATCGCCTCCGCGAGGCGTCGCGGGGCAAGGAGCGCGCGGCGGTGACGCTGCGCCTCGCCGACGTGCTCGTGAAGGCCGATCAAGCCGCGACCGCGCGCGCGCGGCTCGAGGCCGAGATCGAGCTGCAGCCCGACGCCGAGGTCGTGCGGGGCCGCTTGAGCGAGATGTACCGCGCGCGGGGCGAGTGGCTCCCGCTCGCGGAGCTCCTCACCCGCGGCGCCGAGCACGCCCCCGACAAGGCGACGCGTCTGCTCCGGCTGCGCGAGGCCTCCGAGCTCTACCGCGCGCGGTGCGGCCTCGCCGAGCGCGCGGTCCCGCTGCTCGAGCAAGCGAGCGATCTCGACCCCGACGACCGCACCACGAAGCTCGCGCTCGCCGACGCCCTCGGCAGCGCGGGCCGCATCGACGAGGCCCGCGGCTTGCTGCGGGTGCTCATCGACGGCTTCGGCGGTCGACGGCCCAAGGAGCGCGCGCCCGTCCACTACTACCTCGCGATGCTCGACCTCAAGGTCGGCGACCGCGCGCGCGCGCTCGTCGAGCTCGACTCGGCGACGCGCATCGATCCCGCGAACCCCGAGATCCTGCGCGCCCTCGCCGAGCTCGCGCGCGACGACGGCCAGCTCGAGCGCGCGGAGCGCTCGTACCGCGCCCTGCTGACGGTGCTCCGCCGCCACGAGGGCACCGAGAGCGCCGTCATGTCGCGGTCCGAGGTCCTCGTGGAGCTGGCGGACATCGCCAACCGCCAGGGGCAGGAGGAGCGCGCCCACGAGATCCTGGAGTCCGCGTTCGAGGCCTCGATCGAGAGCGCCCTCGAGGCCGAGCGCCTCGAGCGGGCCCTCGTCGCCCGCGGCGACGCGAAGAACGCCGCGCGCGCCCTCGAGGCGCGGCTCGTCCGCACCCGCGAGGCCGAGGGGCGGGCGAAGATCTACCTCGAGCTCGCGCCGCTCTACGAGGGGCCGCTCGCCCGTCCTGACGACGCCCTCGCGTCGTGGCTGCAGGCCGTCACGCTCACCCCCGCCTCCGACGAGGCCCACGCCGGGGCGCGCGCGGCGACGCTGCGCGCCGGTAAGGTGGACACGTACCTCGAGCGCCTCCGCGCCGCCGCGAGCGCGGCCTCGAGCGCCGCCGACACCGCGGGCGCGGCTAAGCTCCTCACGCGGATCGCGGTGGTGCTGGAGGAGGACGTGCGCGACGACCGCGCCGCCGCCGCGGCCTACGAGAAGGTCCTCGAGGTCACGCCCGAGGCGACGGCGGCCCTCCACGCGCTCGACCGCATCTACGAGCGGCTCGACGACGAGGACGGCCAGACGCGCATCCTCACCCGCCGCATCGACATGGAGGGCGCCGGCGACACGACGCCCCTCTACCGACTCTGCGGGCTCTACCTGAAGAAGCCCGCGACCGTGGACGACGCGTGCGCCACGCTCGAGCGCATCTTGCCCCTCGAGAAGGACGAGGAGCGCTTCGTCCGGACCCTCGAGTCCGCGTGCGATCGCTACCCGAAGCACGAGGGCCTCGTGGCGCTCTTCGAGCGCATCGCGCGCGCGCCGGGCAAGGAGCGACAGCTCGTCGACGCGCTGATGCGGCGCTGGAGCCTCGACGGCGCGGGGTCGAGCCCTGCCCGCGAAGCGATCCAGCTCGCCCAGAGCCTCCCCGACCCCGCGCTCGCCGAGAGCCTGTTGCGCCGCTTCCTCGAGGTGCCCACCGACGACCCGCAGGTCCGGGCGTGGGGGCTGTGCGAGCTCGCCGACTACGTCGCCACCGCCGGCGACGTCTCGGAGACGGTGCTCCTCAAGCGCGAGGCCGCGGAGATCTCCGAGCCCGACGCCGCGCGCAAGCTGCTGTTCGAGGTCGCGAGCCTGGCGATGGAGCGCCTCGGCGACACCCACCTCGCGACCAGCACCTACGAGGAGCTGCACGAGCGCGAGCCCTCGGACCGCGAGGCGTGGCAGCCGCTCATCACCGCCTACCGGCAGCTCGGCGAGTCGGAGAAGCTCGCGGAGCTCATCGGCGAGGTGCAGGGCTACGTCGACGACGACTCGGAGCGCATGCGCCTGCGCTTCGAGCGGGTGAAGATCCGCATGGAGCGCATGGGCCTCGGCGACGCCGCCCTCCCGGAGCTGCAGGAGATCGTGAACGACGACCCCACCCTCGTCGAGGCGGCGATCCTCCTGTCGAGCATCTACGAGCGGCAAGGTCGCGAGGAGGAGCTCGCGCACCTGCTCGAGCGCCAGCTCGAGACGGCCAAAGACCGCGGCGACGCTCCGTCGATCGCGTCGCTCTCGCGCCGGCTCGGCTCCATCGTGGAGAAGAAGGACCGCGACGCGGCCAAGGCGATCTACTACGGCGCCCTCGACTGGGATCCGGCCCACGCCGAAATCCTGCGCGCCCTCGCGGGGTTGCACGCGGTCGGTGGCGCCGACGAGGCCGCGGCGCGCGCCGACGTCCTCGAGCGGCTCCTGCCGCTGATCCCGACCGGCGAGGTCGAAGCGCTCGCCCTCGACCTCTCCGTCGTCCGCGCCGACTTGTGGGACGTCGACGGCGCGCTGCGCGCGCTCGAATACGGGTTCAAGATCGCGCCTCAGAGCCGCGCGGTGCGCGACCGGCTCGAGAACCTCTACCTCGAGAGCTCGAGCCACCAGAAGCTCGCGGAGCTCTACACCCTCGACGCGGAGGCGCGCACCGTCACCAGCGAGAAGGTCGACCTGCTGCTCCGCGCCGCGAAGCTGTACCGCGACGAGCTCGCGGATCCGGAGCTCGGGGCGACGGTCCTCGCCAAGGCGCGCGACGCGGACCCGGGCAACGTCACCGTCGTCGACCTGCTGGTCGAGATGCTCGCCGCGTCCGGCGAGCTCGCGGCGGCGTCCGCCGAGATCACGAAGGCCCTCGAGGCGGTCGGTGCGGAGGAGCACGCCCGGCGAGCCCGCCTCCTGTGCGAGCGCGCGGGCTTCCGCAGCCGATTGAGCGACGACGAGGGGGCCCTCGCCGACTGGGACGAGGCGACGGCCCTCGGCCACGACAAGCACCTCCCCGACCTGGCGGCGCACCTCAACAAGATGGCGGTGCGCGCGGCGGGGTCGGGCGACACCCCGCGTTGGCGAGCGCTGCGCGGGCGCCTCGCGGAGCTCTTGCCGCGCCTCGGCGACGTCGAGGAGGCGAGGACGATGCTCACCGAGCTGCTCCGCGCCGACTCGCGCGACCGGGTCGCGCTCCGCTTGCTCGGCCGCATCGAGGAGTCGACCGAGCGCTGGGACGCGGCCTCGGCGGTCTACCGCAGGCTCGTCGGCCTCGAGGAGGGCGAGCTCGTCGTCGAGGCCGCCCTCAAGCTCGCGGAGACGTGCGAGCGCGCCGGGCGGTTCGGCGACGCCCGCGGCGGCCTCGAGCGCGCGCGCCTCGCGGCGCCGACGAACCAGGCGCTCCGCGACAAGCTCGAGCGCGTCTACGAAGAGACCGGCGCGACCCGCGAGCTGGCCGAGCTCTACCTCGCCGACGCGCACGCCACGCTCGACGTCGGCGGCAAGTTCGCGCTGCTCGTGAAGGGCAGCACCCTCCTGCTCTCGCAGGGCCAGGAGCTCGACGTCGCGGTCGCCGCGCTCGAGGAGGCGCGGGCGCTGCGCCCGTCCGATCTCGACTGCGTCGCCATCCTCGCGGACGCCTACACGCACTCGGGGCGCCTGCCCCAGGCCCAAGAGGTGCTCCAGACGTGCATCGCGTCCTTCAAGGGCCGGCGATCGCGCGAGCTCTCGGCCCTCTACCACCGGCTCGCCCGCGTCGCCGAGGCCACCGGCGACAAGACGTCCGAGCTGTCGCACCTCACCTCGGCGCTCGACATGGACGCCCAGAACGGCGTCGTGGCCTCGGAGCTGGCGTACCTCGCGATGGAGCTCTCGTCGTGGGACGTCGCGACGCGCGCCCTGCGCACGATCACGATGCTCAAGACCGCGGCTCCCCTGCCGCGCGCCCAGGCCTACCACCACCTCGGCGAGATCGCCCGCCACCAGGGCGACGCCCGCAAGGCGATCATGCTCCTGCGCCGCGCGCTCGACGAGGACGCGTCGCTCACCGCCGCGCGCGCGCTGCTCGAAGAGCTCGAGGCCAAGTGACGGCTCCGCGCGAGCGCGCGGGGCCGGTCACTTCTTGGGCGTGACCGGCGGCTCCTCGGCGAGGAGCGCGTCCCAGTCGTCGGGCGCCTCGATGGCCGGAGGATCGCCCACCCGCCGCGTCGGAGGCTGCTGGGTCACGCGCTCGCTCGACTCCACCTCGTCGATGCCGGCGGGGCGCGTCGGCCGCTCCTCGGGGACGGCGGTGGGGCGATCGTGCTCGGAGAGCTCTTCGTCGGCGGGGGGCTCGCTCCCGAACGACCGGAGCGAGAAGGTGAGCTTGCCGCCGGGGCCCGGCGGCGGCGGCGCGTACGACGACGGCGAGCCGAACATCGACGACTCCGCGATCTGCGCGGTCGCGAGCTCGACCCGGTCGTCGAGCGCCCCCACGAACGACA
>JAEUKG010000533.1 GCA_016794325.1 Myxococcales bacterium
GTGGCGGTCGATACGCTGACGATCTCGTCGAGCTGCTCGCGCGTGATCACGCCGAAGCGATAGAGGGTCTCGCCGATGCGCTCCTCGGGGATGCTCGTGTGGGCGCTGATGACGTTGCCGCGCTCGAAGGTGAACGTGCGCGTGCCGGCGTCGGAGAGCACCACGAGCTCGCCCACCCACGCCGACTGGGTCGCGAGCGCCACGACGTCGCACAAGGCGCCGGGCGAGCGGATCTCACCGGCGAGCTTGAGCGTCGTGTCGCCGAGGCGGTCGGCGCGCATCACCACGAGCTCACGCGGGCTCGGCACGAGACGGAACTCGCCCTCGCGCGCTCGAAGCTGCTGGCTCGCCGCGCGGCCGAGCGGGTGCACGGTGCCCGTCGAGTCGACGCGGAGCTCGTCGCCGGAGTCCGACATGAGGTCAAGAGGATACCAGGCTCTTGAAATCGTTCGCTAGTTTGACTTTTCGTCGTCCGAAGAATGTTGCAACCGGGGCGCGCGCGGCCGCGGGGTCGCCGAGCGCCTCGAATCCGTCCGTTTCGGGCGAAGGGGCGCTACACTGGGTCGGGCGTGAAACGGCCGAACAAGCCCGGGAGCCACCCCGACCGTGACTCGGCGAGCCCGATGAGCGTCTCGCCCGCGACCTCGCCGGCGCCGCCCACCCTCCCCTCGCACCTCCCCCGCGACTACCACACGCCCGACGATCTGCGCCGCGTGCTCGGCGCGACGTACCTCGCCGACGAGCGCACCGCGCTCGTGACGTGGCTCGCGATCAAGATGAAGCGGCCGCTCCTCGTCGAGGGCCCGGCGGGCGTCGGCAAGACCGATCTCGCCCGAGCGGCGTCCGAGGCGCTCGGGCGGCGCCTCGTCCGGCTCCAGTGCTACGAGGGGCTCGACGAGTCCAAGGCCCTCTACGAGTGGGACTACACGAAGCAGATCCTCTACGCCGAGCTCCTCCGCGACACCGCGATCGAGCGCGCGGCCAACGTTCGCTCGCTCGCGGAGGCGGTCGACCGCCTCGCCGGCGCCGACGAGGCCTTCTTCAGCGAGCGGTTCTTGCTCGCCCGCCCCCTGCTCACCGCGCTCCAGAGCGAAGACCCGGTGGTGCTCCTCGTCGACGAGGTCGACCGCGCCGATCCCGAGTTCGAGGCGTTCCTCCTCGAGGTGCTCGCCGAGAACCAGGTGACGATCCCCGAGCTCGGGACCATCCGCGCGAGCGCCCCGCCGCTCGTCGTCCTCACCACCAACGGCACGCGCGACATGACCGACGCCCTGCGCCGCCGGTGCCTGCACCTCTTCCTCGACTACCCGCCGCCGTCGCGCGAGCTGCGCATCCTCGAGCTGCGCGTGCCCGGGATCGGCAAGGCCCTCGCGGAGCGCCTCGTCGCGTTCGTCGCCGGCCTCCGCGCGCTCGACCTGCGCAAGCGCCCGAGCATCTCGGAGACGATCGACTGGGCGCGCGCGCTCACCCTCCTCGGCGCGAGCGCCCTGTCGCCCGAGGTCGTCACCGAGACCCTCGGCCTCCTCCTGAAGTACGAGGAGGACCGGGAGCGGGCCGAGGCCGCGCTCCCCAAGCTCCTCGGGAGCTGAGCCCCTCTGAGCCCCTCCGACAGCCGCCGACGATCCAGGATCGGCGTCGCTCCACCCCGCCGCCTCGGAGAAATGACCTCGCCCAGGGCTCGGCGAGTTGGCGCACGTTGTGCAGAAGGCACCTACATGCGCTCCTTCCTCCCTGGGCTGAGACGGTCGGCCGCCCCGCCGGCACACGGAGGCATGACGCACCGCGCTCGCACCGCCCTCCTCGCCGCCGCCTTCGGGACCGCCCTCCTCACCGGGTGCGCGCACGGCGGGCCGAAGGCCGCCCCCGCCGCCCCCAAGAACCTCACCGTCGCCACCGTCGACAACCCCGACGACGCGCCGGAGGAGGCCAAGACGGTACGTGTGGAATACACGTTCCCCAGCGACGTCGTGAACAAGGACTTCGAGGCCAAGCACGACGGCGGCTTCGACAAGAAGG
>JAEUKG010000534.1 GCA_016794325.1 Myxococcales bacterium
GCCGAGATGGCGGGACCGGCCGCCAAGGTCCGCGACGCCATCGTGGCCTACAAGAAGGCCCCCTCGCCCGAGACGCGAGGCGCGGTGGCCGCGCTCCTCGCGGTGGGCCCGCTCGCCGGCGACGGAGGCCCGCTCGTGAGCGAGCTCGCGACGCCGGAGGTGACGGTGACGACCGAGGCCACCCGGCGCATGAGCGACGACGCGCTCCGCGCGGCCATCACCGAGCGGACGCTGCTCGTCACCTGCAAGATCCTCGCGGCGACCACCGCGCTCGTGCCCGGGAGCCTCGGCGACGCGCTGCGCGCCGCGGAGGAGGTCTCCGCCGAGGCCGCGCGGCGGCGGCTGGCGCTGGAGCCCGCGAGCGCGCCCGGCGGCGACGCGGGGAGCGACGGCGGCGGCGACGCGGGGTCGACGGAGGGCGGCGCTGGCGACGCCGGCGACGGGGGCGGCGCCGGACAGGCGCGACGCGGCCTCCTCTGCCCCCAACCGCTCCGCATCACCGACGAGGAGTGGGAGCGGCTCCTGCGCGGTCGCGGGAGTCGACTGTACCTCGACGGCGGCGACACGCTCGGCCTCCGCTGGGGGGCCATCGGGCGCGAGTACGACAGCGGGAACGCCTTCGGTCTCTGGGGCGCGTTCCGGGAGAACCCCTTCCGCGAGGGCGAGGTGGATTGCTTCTTCGGGATCGGCGGCAGGCTCATCTTCTGACGAGCGGCTCGAGCTCCCGCGCCACCTCGGCGGGGAGCTCGGCGAGGGCGCGGTCGCGGGCGGCGTCGACCTCCGCGCGCGAGGCGCGGTCGAGCCGCGCGCGCGCCCAGCGGTCGATCGCGAGCGCGAGATCGGCGTGGGAGGCCTCGTCGAGCGCGATCCGGCGGAGCGCGTGACACAAGTCGCCCCGAGGCGTGTCACGCGCCTCGCGCGCGACCTCGAGCGCGGCGCCGAGCTCGCGCACGCAGCCCTCGCGGGCGTTGTGGACCGCGAGCTCGAGCAAGGTCGCCCTGCGCGGACGCCGGCGACGGCCGAGGAGCGCCCGGCCCTCGCGGGCGCGACCCTCGGCGCGGAGGGCGGCGCGGGTGTGCGCGATCTCCTCCCGCGACGAGCGCTCGGCCCAGCGCACGAGGCGGCGCGGCGCGCCGAGATCGTGGAGCTGCCGCGCGAGCTCCGAGAACGCGCGGACGCTGACCGCCTCGAGCCCGGCGCGCGTCGGCGGCGCCGACGTCGCCATCGGGAGGCGGCCCGCCGCCGGGTAGACGTGGCGCACGCAGATCACCTCGTGGAGGGGCGTGGTGGAGCACCGGCCGCGCGCCTCGGCGGGGTCGATCTCGCCGCCGACGCGGGGCCCGGCCTCGACGCTCGCGTCGGCGCCGCCGTCGGCGCAGCGCGGGAGGTACCGGCACTCGCTGGCCTGGCAGATGTGCCCGCAGACCTCGGGCGGAGCGCGCTCCAGCTCCGCGGACGACGCAGGCGCGCGGTCGGTCCAGGCGACGCTCACCCGCTCGATCGGGTGCACCGGTCCGCAGGTGAAGCCGTGGAGCCCCGCCGCGGGGGCGGTGCCGACGAGGAGCCCGCGCACGAAGCGGGCGACCCGCCCGGCGCGCCCCCTCAGAGGGCCTTCTCGATCGCCGCCCGGAGCTCGGGCGACGACGGCTCGACCTTGGGCTCGAAGCGCGCGAGGAGCTCGCCGCCCTTGCCGACCAGGAACTTGCCGAAGTTCCAGGCGATCTCCTTGCCCCCGCTCGCCTCGACGAGGTGCTTGAAGAGCGGGTGGATCCCCTGCCCCTTCACGACCACCTTGGCGAACATGTCGAAGGTCACGCCGTAGTTTTTCGTGCAGAATGCACGAATCTCGGTCTCCGTGCCCGGCTCCTGCGCGCCGAACTCGTTCGCCGGGAAGCCGAGGATCGCGAGGCCCCTCGGGCCGAGCTCCTCGTGGAGCTTCTGCAAGCCCGCGTATTGCGGCGTGAGCCCGCACTCGGAGGCCACGTTGACGACGAGGAGGACCTTGCCCGCGTACTCGGCGAGACGCCGGTCCTTGCCGTCGATGGTCTTGGCGGAGAAGTCGTGGACGGTGGGCGCGCGGTCCATGTCAGAGCCCCACCGGGTGCCAGATCGTCTTGGTCTCGAGGAAGCGCTCGATCCAGCCGATGCCCTGAGCGCCCGACTCGTCGAGCCAGGCCTCGACCGCGGGCAGGCCGTGGGTCTTCACCCGCTTCACGTTGTCGGCCGCCGCCTTCTCGACGTCGGTGGCGAGCTTGTCGTCGTCGACCCAGACGTCCATCCCGAACACCTCGCGGTGCTTGGCCATCTGCGTCGCGAGCTCGTGGGGGTGGCCCGTGAGGACGTTGACGACGCCGCCCGGCAGATCGCTCGTCGCGAGGCACTCGGCGAAGACGACCGCGGTGCGCGGGTCCACGTCGCTCGCGAGGACGACGCACGAGTTGCCGCTGGTGATGACGGGCAGCACGGTGGACACGAGGCCGAGGAGCGCCGGCCGCGGCGGGGCCACGACGCACACGACCCCGAGGGGCTCGGGCACGCTGAAGCCGAAGTGCGGGCCCGAGACCGGGTTGTGCGACGCGACGAGCGCCGACACCTTGTCCGCGAAACCTGCGTAATACACGCTTCGGTCGACCGCGGCGTCGGCCTCGCGGGCGGCGTCGTCGGCGGAGAGCCCGCCGCGCGCGAGCGACATCACGAGCTCGTCCTTGCGCGACTCGAGCACCTCCGCGAGGCGGTAGAGGATCTGTCCGCGGTTGTAGGCGGTGCGGGCCGCCCACGGCTCCTGCGCGTTCTTGGCGGAGAGCACGGCGTCGCGCACGTCCTTGCGCGAGCCCCGAGGCACGTTCACCGTCTCGGGGTCGGGGCCGGTCTGCCCCGCGTCGCTCTTCACCTGGAAGTAGCGGCCCGACTCGCTGCGGACGAAGGCGCCGCCCACGTACATCTTGTACGCCTTGGCCACGCGCAGGCGCGCCTTGCTCGAGGCCGATCCAGCGGTCGCGAGCGGGCCGCCCTTCTTCGTGCTCACGCCGGCGGTGCTCGCCGCGCTCGCCTCGGCCACCGCGGTCTCTTTCTTCTCGTCCATCAGACGACCTCCACGTAGGCCGACAGCCCGTGACGCCCGCCCTCGCGGCCGAAGCCGCTCTCCTTGTAGCCGCCGAACGGCGAGGTGGGATCGAACTTGTTGTAGGTGTTGCCCCAGATGACGCCGGCCTTGAGCTTGCCCGCCATCCAGAAGATCTTCGCGCCCTTGTCGGTCCAGATCCCCGCCGACAGGCCGTACATGGTGTTGTTCGCCTTCTCCACCGCCTCGTCGGGGGTGCGGAAGGTCATCACCGTGAGCACCGGTCCGAAGATCTCCTCGCGCGCGATGCGCGACGCCTGGGCGGCGCCGGTGAAGAACGTGGGCGGGAACCAGTAGCCCTTGTCGGGCAACGCGCACGGCGCCGAGTAGCGCGTCGCGCCCTCGTGCTCGCCCGCGGCCACGAGCTCCTTGATCTTCTCGAGCTGCATCTTCGAGTTGATCGCGCCGACGTCGGTGTTCTTGTCGAGCGGATCGCCGAGCCGGAGGTTCTGCAGGCGGTCCTTGAGCTTCTTGACGACGACGTCGTGGACGCTCTCCTCCACGAGGAGGCGCGAGCCGGCGCAGCAGACGTGGCCCTGGTTGAAGTAGATGCCGTTGACGATGCCCTCGACGGCCTGGTCGAGCGGCGCGTCGCCGAAGATCACGTTCGCGGCCTTGCCGCCGAGCTCGAGGGTGAGGCGCTTGCGCGACCCCGCGATCGCCTTCTGGATCTTCTTGCCGACCTCGGTGGAGCCGGTGAACGCGATCTTGTTCACGTCCGGGTGCGCGACGAGCGCGGCGCCGGTGGGCCCCGCCCCGGTCACGATGTTGACGACGCCCGGCGGCAGCTCGGCCTCCTCGATGATGTGGGCGAGCAGGAGCGCCGTCAGCGGCGTCGTCTCGGCGGGCTTGAGCACCACCGTGTTGCCGCACGCGAGCGCGGGGGCGATCTTCCACGCCGCCATCAGCAGCGGGAAGTTCCAGGGGATGATCTGCCCGGCGACGCCGAGCGGGCGCACCTTGCGCCCGTGGAACGCGTAGTCGAGCTTGTCGGCCCAGCCCGCGTGGTAGAAGAAGTGCGCCGCCGCGAGGGGGATGTCGACGTCGCGCGACTCCTTGATCGGCTTGCCGCCGTCCATCGACTCGACGATGGCGAGCTCGCGGGCCTTCTCCTGGATCGCGCGGGCGATGCGGAAGATGTATTTTGCACGCTCCGCGGGGCGCATCTTGGCCCAGTACTTCTCGTAGGCGGTGCGGGCCGCCTTGACCGCGAGGTCGACGTCCTCGGCGCTCGCCTCCGCGACCTCGGCGAGCGACTCCTCGGTCGAGGGGCTGGTGGTGAGGAAATATTTGCCGCTCTTCGGCGCCGTCCAGCGGCCGCCGACGAAGAGGTCGTAGCGGGGCTGGATGCGGACGTGGTCCTTGGCCTCGGGGGCCGGGGCGTAGTCCCAGGCGTGACCGAACTCGAGGGCGAGCGAGGCCGTCGACTTGTCGATCGCGGACTTCGTGCGAGAGAGCTCTTGGGTCGACATTTCGTTTCTACCTCGTCAGTCTTTCGAGAAGTCTTCGCTGGCCTGGTAGACGCCGGTGCGCTCTTTTTCGAGCTGCATGAGGACGTCGTTCAAGAGGGCGCTCGCGCCGAAGCGGAACAGATCCGGCGTGAGCCACGCGTCCCCGAGCGTCTCCTTGACCAGGACCAGGTAGTGCAGGCTCTGCTTGGCGGTGCGCACGCCGCCCGCCGGCTTCATGCCGATCTTGCGGCCGGTCGCGTAGTAGTGATCGCGGATCGCCTCGAGCATCACGAGCGTGACGGGCGGGGTGGCCGCCGGCTGCACCTTGCCCGTCGACGTCTTGATGAAGTCGGCGCCCGCGGCGATGGCGAGGTCGCTCGCCTTGCGCACGACGTCGTAGGTGCCGAGCTCTCCCGTCTCGAGGATCACCTTCAGGTGGGCGTGACGGCACGCCTCCTTGGTGGCGGCGATCTCGTCGAACACCTTGGCGTAGTCGCCCGCGAGCATCGCCCCGCGGTCGATGACCATGTCGATCTCGTCGGCGCCGAAGTCGACGGCGCGCTTGGTGTCGTCGAGCTTGATCGACAGCGGCGACTGACCCGAAGGGAACGCCGTCGCGACGCTCGCGACCTTCACCGTCGATCCGGCGAGGGCCTCCTTCGCGATGGCGACGAAGTTCGGGTACACGCAGATCGCGGCGCAGGGCCCGAGCGAGGGGTCGCTGTCGAGCGGCGTGAGCGCCTTGCGGCAGAGCTGGCGCACCTTGCCTGCGGTGTCCTTGCCCTCGAGGGTGGTGAGGTCCATCATCCGGATCGCGAGCTTGAGGCCCGCGACCTTGGCCGCCTTCTTGATCGACCGCTTGGCGAGCGACGCCGCGCGCTCCTCGACCGCGATCTGGTCGACGGGCGGCGGGGCGAAGAGGGGGATGCCCCCGCCCCGGCCCGGCGTGCCCGCGCGAAACTCCATCGTCCCGTTGGCCGTCTTTGCGTGGTCGCTTTCGGTGCTCACGTACCGCAGGCTAAATCAAATGGGCCCCGGTTACGACACCTTCGCGGGGGCGGCGAAGCGCTCGGCCCCGCGCCCGCGGCCCGCGTCGGAGCGCGCCGGGGGCGCTACTTCCACTTGACGCTGCAGCCGAACGCCGTCGTCTCCGCCACCGGCGGCTCCTCGCCGGCGAGGAGGGCGTCGAGCGCGTTCTTCAGGTCGTGCGCGGTCACCTTCGCCGGATCGCGGTGGTTGTCGTCGATGCGGCCGTGGTAGCGGAGCTTGCGCTCCTGGTCGAACACGTACACCTCGGGGGTGAAGCGGGCGCCGAGCGCGCGGGCGACGCTCTGCGAGTCGTCGCGCAGGTACGGGAAGTCGAAGCCGCGCTCCTTGGCGCGCTGGATCATCGGCTCCATCGCGTCGTCGGGGTAGCGCGACGCGTCGTTCGCGTTGATCGCGACGAGCATGACCCCCTTCGGCGCGTATTCGCGCGAGAGAGCCACGAGGCGGTCCTCGTACGCGACCACGTACGGACAGTGGTTGCACGACACCACGAGGACGAGGAGCTTCTTGCCCTCCATCGCGGCGAGGGTGTGGCGCTTGCCGTCGGTGCCGGGCAGATCGAAGGCGGGACAGGGCGAGCCGATGTGCATGCGCGCTCCTTTACTCCCCTTTGTCGCCGCGCCTCAACCTCTCCGCGGCGACGAAATCGTGCGACGCGAACAGCGCGCAGTCGCAGTACCCCTGGCGCGCGATGTCCTCGTGGTGCGGGGTGCAGGGGCACACCATGTGGTGGCCCTTCTGCTTCGAGTCCTCGAGCGGGGCGCACGGGCAATACATCTTGCCGGTCGCGGCGAGGTGGTCGGTCAGGCCCTGCACGACGTTCTCGACGACCTCGGGCTCGGGGTAGAGCGTGTATTTTCCCTTCGCCACGTACGAGGCCACAAAACGACGAACGCGCGCGAGAGCACGCTCCCGAGCGCCGTCGTCGTTCTTCATCGGGTCCCCCCCCGAGGCCGGCGCGCCGGCCTCGATCTCAGCTCTTCGGCGGAGCCGCGTCCATCTTCGCGCGCTTGCGGCGGCGGCGGGCGGCTTCGGCCTGCTTCTTCCGGCGCTTGACGCTCGGCTTCATGTAGTGGCGGCGCATCTTCAGCTCACGCAGCACGCCCTCGGAGGCGAGCTTCCTCTTGAGCATCTTGATCGCGCGCTCGATCCCACGATCGCTCACCACGACCTCGAGGGGCTTGCACTGAATCGCATCCGTCGGCATCTGTTCTTCTGCTCCGAGCTTGGGACTCTGACCTAAGGGCGGGCGTGATTACCACAGCGGTCGGCCCCTACGCTAGCCCTTTGAGCAGGGCCTGGGCTCCATCCCGTCCGCCCCGGCGCCGCGCGGCGGCGTCGAACCCTCCCGCGGTGACGGGCACCAAATGCGGCTGGACCCCCGCGCGAAATTCAATAACACTTTCGACGTTTTCGGATGCTATCCGCCGGTGACACCGTAGGCCCCTACGTCATCGACGCCTTGATCGGTCAGGGCGGCATGGGCCAGGTGTATCGCGCGCACGACCCGCGCCTCGATCGCACCGTCGCCCTCAAGGTCATCGTGCGCGGGCACCCGAACGACG
>JAEUKG010000557.1 GCA_016794325.1 Myxococcales bacterium
CCCGCCGCGCGTCTCGACCTCGCGGCGCCCGCCGCGCGTCTCGGCCTCGCGGCTCGCATCGTCACACGTCTCGGCCTCGCGGGGTCCGTCGCCGCGATCGCCGCCGGCTGCGGCCCCGCCGCGGCCCCCGAGGGCGCCGCCAGCGCCGCCCCCGCCTCCGCGCCCGCGGGCTCCGCCGCGGCCGGCCCGACTATCCCGAACGAGTGGCCTTGGGTCGCGGCCCCCGGCGAGCCCTTCGAGGCCCGCGCCGACCGCCTGCGGAAGGACCCCGGGCCCCACACCTCCAACTGGACCCCTCCGGGGAAGAAGGCCCGCTACGGCCACGCCGAGGGGCTCGTCGCCGCCCCCACCCCCGCGGTGACGACCAAGATCTCCGACTTCTTCCACTACAAGGACCTCGCGGGCCCCAAATTCAAGACGGTGCGCGTCGTCGAGAAGCAGGGCGACAAGACCGACATCTACTTCCAGCTCCCGGTGATGCGCGGCGCGATCGTCCTCTGGTACATCGCGCGCTTCTCCCAGCCGCGGCGCGCCCACGACCGCTGCAACCTCGTCGAGGGCACCTTCGTCCGCGGAAACGTCGACGACGTGCACCTCGTGCTCGAGGCGTGCGAGGCCGATGCCGGCACCTCCGTGATGACCTGCGATCTGAACGTCGGCCTTCGCGTCCCCGCGCCCGAGTCCGCCGTCGACGAGGAGCTCCGAGACGCCTGCGCCGACGCGATCAAGACCGTGCGCGAGAACCTGAAGCCGAAGGCCGACGCGCCCCCCGCCCCGCCCCCTTGACGCCGCGGCCCCGGCGCCTCACGTTCCTCGCGCCATGCGCCTCCTCGCCTCCGTGATCGACCGCCGCAGTTGACGGCGCGGCCTCCGCCGCCGCTCGTCTCGCCTCGTTCACCAGGTCAGGTCCGGGTCCGGTCCACGTCCGGTCCCGCCGCGTCGCCGTCGCCCTCCCTCTCTGCGGGCGGCGAGGCGAGCGCTCGGAGTCGCCATGTTGGGTCCCATCGTCTTGCCGTTGCCGCGCGCGCAGCTCGCGCGGCAGAGCGTCATTCGCCGCCTCGTCACCCTCGCGTCGGTGAGGAAGGCGGCGCGCGCCGACGTCGTGTCTGCGTTCGACTTCAAGGACGCCGAGCTCGCGTTCGCGCGCGCCCTCACCGCGCACACGAACCTGTGGCTCTGGCGCGTGCACCAGCGCGCCTTCGGCGGCGACTTCGTCGTCGTCGACGTATCGGCGCCGCGGCCGGAGCGTCGGCCCGTGCTCGCCATCGACCTCAAGCGCGGCGAGCGGGTACGCGTCGATCGACCCGGCGTCCAGATGCAGCACGCCGCGCGCGCGGTGAGCGCCATCGCCGACGACGGCGTCGTCGGCGCGGGCGCGACGCCGCTGTACGTGACTGGAGACGCGACGGAGGTGCTGTCGCACATGCCCCGCCTCCTCGCGCTCGCGCGCGCCACGAAGCCGTCGGTGTGAACGAGCGTCGGCGGGCCACCACCCTCGGCGATCATCCCCCCCGGGATCCGCGGGAGCTGTCAACGCGTTGACTTGCAGTGTGCACGTTTTGACTCTCCCGTTGGATCGTCCGCACCCCGCCTCGCGATGCCCCTTGCGGACCGTGAAAGATTTTCGAGCGTGTGTCGCGCCTCGACAGCGCTTCAAGCCCTCGAAATCACGGCCGCTCCAGGCTGCGACCCATCTTTCGCGACAAGGTGGGAGGAAATCTTTTCGAGCCGCCGCGCGTCCTAACTGCACGGACGGACGCGTGGTCCGGCTCTTGCTCCAGGAACTCTCATCATGACCCCTTATGCTTCCGTCCCGACTCGTCTCCAGCGCGCCGTCGACCGGCGCGGCGGGCTCCGCGCGCGCCTGGCCGCCGCGGTGACGCTCACCATCGACGGCAAGCTCGTCGACGCGATGAGCGCCAACGTCTCGACCGGAGGCCTTCGGCTCGTCAGCGACCGACCCGTCGCCGCGGGGCAAGAGGTGTCGCTCGTCTTCTTCCTCGACGGCAACCTGGTGTGCGCCCGGGGCGAGGTGTGCTGGTCGTCGACCACGAAGCGGGGGCTCACCACCTTCGGAGTGAGGTTCACGGACCTCGAAGACGACGCGCCCGACCTCATCGACAGCTACTGCCGCGACGCGATCTGCTGAGGCGGTCCCGCCGAACCCCCGAGCCCGGCGTCCGAGGCCACCTCCCCGTCCCACCACGCGACCGGACGCCGCACCGCCCAACCCCACGCTCCGGAGCCGCGACGCGCGGTCACCGCCGCGGCGACGGCGCGGGCGGCGGCGCGCCGACCAGGGCGCGCGCCGACGCGCGGTCACCACGGCGCGGGCG
>JAEUKG010000603.1 GCA_016794325.1 Myxococcales bacterium
GGGAAGTTCGTGCTCACCGACACCGGCAGCCGCAACGGGACGTACACGCGTCTCAAGGGCGAACGCGAGCTCGCCCACGGCGACTACCTCTTCATCGGTCGCAAGCTCCTGCGCGTCGAGATCACCGCCGCGGCCTGACGCGACCGCGGCGGCCACGGCTCAAACCTGATCGCGCGACGCGCGACGCTCGACCCGCCGAGCCCGCGCGCTCGACCCTGCTCGCCCCTGCTCGATCCGCGCGACCCGGGCGCTCTCCCGCCCGACCCGGCTCGACCCGCGCGACCCGGGCGCTATCCCGCCCGACCCGGCTCGACCCGCGCGACCCGGGCGCTCTCCCGCCCGACCCGGCTCGACCCGCGCGCGCCGGGCGCTCTCCCGCCCGACCCGGCTCGACCCGCGCGCGCCCAACCTGCGCGATCCGGTCACTTCCGCCGCGTCGCCTTGGCTCGTGCGGCGACGCCTAGGGCGCGACGCGCGGCACTCGCGATCGCCGTCACGAGCGCGACCGGGAGGCCGTCGACGAGCTGTTCGAGGTCGATCGGGCCTTCTGCCGTGGGGATCAGCTCCGAAAACAGCAACGAGAAGCGCTCGTATTTGGCGAGGAGGGACGTCAGGCGCGCGCGCAGACGGTCGGCGTCGGGCCCCTCGGCATCGCCGAGGATCTCGAGCGACCGACGGCAGAGCTGCACCTTGTCGAGGACCACGCGCCGCAGACGCGCGAGGTAGGCTCCGACCACGACGTCTGGGTACTTCCCGCGGAGAGCGAAGGAGTCGTGGCGCGCGCCTGCGGCGCGCTGGCGCTCGACGATCCCCTCCGCCTCGAGAGCTCGGAGGTTCGCGAACACGTTGCTCTTCGAGCGGCCGAGCTGCTCCGAAAGCGCATCCATCGAGAGCGGACCATCCGCGAGGTAGAGCGCGGCCACGACCTGCCCACCGAGGCGGGTGATGCCGGGGAAACTCGACGCGATCTCGCGACCGACACCCTCGAGGAGGGTCTGGGTGGCTACGGAGACGGGATCTTGGGGCTTGGACGCCGGCGTTCGACCCATTCTGTACGTGCGGAAACGATAACACCTCGCGATGGCACCGAGCGCGCTCGATGACGGGCGACTCCCGCTGCCCGCGCGCGCTCCACCAGTTTCTCTCCCTTCGTTCGACCTCTGCGTCACGCGCCCGGCGCCCATTCAGCACCGACCGACCCCAGCGTCGCCGTCTTCCGCTGAGCCACGAGCTCCAACTGGCCCCGGCCACCCCAAAACTGGCCGGGCCACCCCCCACCCCACCCCGGCCCCCATCCCCCTTCAAAAATTGGGCAGCAAGCTGCCTAATTTTGCGAGAGGGGGATCGGCCGATGGTGGCATGGGGCGTGCTGAGCGCGGTCGTATGAACCGTGTCAGCTTCGCCGCCAAGCGTGCACACCTCGACCTGATGCTGCTCAATCGCGGCGCGCTCGCGCCGCTGGGCATCACGCCTGCGCGGCTCGACATGCTGCAGGCGATTCGCGCGCGCTTCGACGGGTGCCAAACCCAAGGCCAACTTGCGGCGCTCCTCGGCGTCACGCGCCAAACGGTCGCGCGGATGGCTCGCTCGCTGGCGGCGCTCGGTCTCGTGAACTGCGAGCGAACCCCGCCGGATCTCCGCCGCGTCTACATCTTTCTGACCGATGCCGGCCGAGCGCTGCTCGAGCGCTTCCACCGAATCTACCTCCGCTCTGGGCTCGCGGGACAGCCGGCCGTGTTCGCGCTCCGCGACGACGCACGGCAACCCGAAAAGGCGAGCCAGCTCATCGACATGGCACGGGAGATCCGCGCGTCGCTGTCGAAGTGGGCTCCGTTCTCGCCCGAGTCGATCGATGCCCGATCGTGGGACGACGGCGCGTCGCTCGAAGGCCGCGATCGGAAGGTGTTCCTCAACGTCGCGCGGTGGCTGAACGCCAAGTTCCGAGCGCTCCCCTTCGACTACGTCCTCGCCAACAGCCCGCCATTCCCCAAATGAACCGGCTCGCGACACGACGGCACTGGGCGCTC
>JAEUKG010000652.1 GCA_016794325.1 Myxococcales bacterium
AGACGCCGACCCGCGCGCCCCCGAGCGCGTCCGCGCCGTCGAGGAGCGCCGCGGCGAGGGCGCGCGCGCGCGCGTCGATCTCGGCGAAGGTCACGGGACCCGCGTCGTCGACGATCGCGGGGCGGGCCGCGTGGCGGTGGAGGTCCCAGAGCTCGACGAGGGTGCGGCTCACGCCCGACGAGCTATCACAGAAGCCGCGCGAGGACCTCCTCCACCTCGTCGAGCGACGGCCGCTCGGCGCGGTTCTTGGTGAGGAGCCGGGCGACGAGGCTCGCGAGCTCGGCGGGGGCCGTCGGGCACAGCGCCCCGAGGTCCGGCACGTCGCCGAGGGCGATCGCCTTGAAGATCTGGCCGAAGGTGGCGCCCCGGAAGGGCCGCGTCCCCGTGAGCGCCTCGAAGAGCACGACCCCGAGCGCCCACAGATCGGCGCGGTGATCGACGTCGTCCTCGCCGAAGACCTGCTCGGGCGCCATGTAGTGGGGCGTCCCCATCATCGCGCCCTTCATCGTGATCGGCCGCACCCGCGCGCTCGACGCCGGCGTCTTCGCGATCCCGAAGTCGAGGAGCTTCACCACGTCCTCGCCGTCCCAGCCTCGGTCGAAGAACACGTGCTCCGGCTTCACGTCGCGGTGCACGACGCCGGCGGCGTGGGCCGCGCGCAAGACGGACACGACCGGCAAGAGGGCGCGCGCGGCGTCCGACGGCGCGAGGACGCCGCGCGTCAGGCGGTCGGCGAGCGACTCCCCGACGAGCAGGTCCATCACCATCACGTGGGCGTCGCTCGCGTCGTCGTGGAAGACGTCGATGACGGTGACCACGTTGTCGTGATCGAGCTTGCACGCGATGCGCGCCTCGCGCTGGAGGCGGACGTGCCCGTCGAGGTCGTTCTGGGACACGATCTTCAGCGCGACGCGGCGCGCGAGCCCGAGGTGCGTCGCCTCCCAGACGACCCCCGCGCTGCCCTCGCCGATGGGGCGCTCGAGGCGGTAGCGCCCGGCGACGACGACGCCGGCCGCGAGCGCGACGGCCTCACGCTCCGGCGCGGGGAGCGTCTCGGTGAGCGACGCCTCGTCGCGGTGGCGCCTCGGCCCGTGGAACATCGTCCGCGCGCCGCTCTCCGGCGCTGACTCGCGGGCGGCCTCGAGCAGGCGCGTGCTCGAGCGCGGGTGGCTGTCTTCGCGGGGGATCGAGGTGCGAGCTGCCAACATGGTACTCCAGTACAGCAAGGTGCGGGCCAGCATCGAAGGTGCGACAACCCCCCACTTTCGCCAATCTCACTGGAATTCACGCACCTTGGACGCACACAGGGGGCGCCCCGCGGGGGGTCCGGCGATCCAAGTGGGTAACTACGTGCCCCGGGTCGCGGGGGTTGGTCGCCGTCGCCGGCTCGGGGATACTCGGGGGGTGAGCCGCCCCCGCCCGCTCCGCGCCTTGTCGACCTGGCGAAAGCTCGCGCTCGCGGCCTGGGACGCCCCGCGCGATCCCACCGCCTACGGCATGCTCGACCTCGACGCGGAGCCCGCGCTCGCCTACGTCGCCAAGGTCCGCGAGGCGACC
>JAEUKG010000092.1 GCA_016794325.1 Myxococcales bacterium
GCTCGTGGTCACCACCGGCGATTTTGGCTCGATTCCGGCGCGCGCGCTGGGCGCCCGCTGGCGCCTCCTCACCCCGCCGCAGCACCTCCACTTCTTCACCCGGCGGTCGCTCGAGGCGCTCCTCTGGCGCACCGGCTTCGAGGTCGTGGAGGCAGAGCACCCGTCGAAGCGGGTCCCGGTGCAGCTCGCGGTCTACCAGCTCGCGCGCGCCGCGGGGCCGGCCGCGCGCGCGGTCGCGCGGGTGGCGGCGCGCGTCCCCGCGTCGCTGGGCGCGCCGGTGAACCTCTTCGACGCCCTCCGCGTCGTCGCCAAGCGCCGCTGACGCGGCGTCCAGAGGTCGGTCTTGGGGCGGCGGCCCGGCGCGACTCGCCCTCCCAGGGCCGGGAGGCGTGAGCCTCCCCGTCGACGACGAGGAGGCGTCAGCAGCCCGCGCGCTCGCAGTATTTCGCCCGCGTCTGGGTGAGGCTCCGCCGCGGCTGGCCGTAGGGCGAATACGGCAACGACGCCCACTCGTACGACATCTTCTTCATCGCGTTGGTGAAGTCGGTGGCGCCGAGCGGCCTCCCCTCGGGCAGCGACACGCCGCGGCGCTCGATGAGCTCCATCGCCGCGCGGTCCTGGGCCTTGGGGCCGAAGTCGTCCGCGTCCATCGTCGCCCAGGTCTTGGTGAGGAACTGGTAACGGCCCGCGGCGCTCGAGGCGTAGCGGCCCGAGGTCCACACCTTGCGCGGGTGCGAGCCGCAGCTCGAGAAGCAGTGGAACGCGAAGCCGGTGTTGTAACCGTCCTGCCCGCACGTCCCCGCCGTGCCTTCGGTGAACGCGACGGTGTCGAGCATCGCGCGGTGCATCTTCGGCACCGCGCCGCTGGCGAGCGCGGGCGCGCAGCTCGGCGCGACGAGCTCCTGGTTCGTCTCCTCGACGTGGGCGGGCTCTTCGCCGGCGCCGGCGCACCCGGCAGCAAGAAGAGCGAGCGCGAGCGTCGCGCCGGCGAGCGGCAGGAGGCTTCGGCGGGACGGAGGGCGGCGGGGGGACATGAGGGCTCCTTCGGTCGGGTTCATCGCAGGCGGGCGAGGGCGTCGCGCGCGGCGGCCTCGGCCTCGGCGTGGAGCTCGGCCTCGACGCCCGAGGCGTCGGGGGCCTCGCGGAGCCGGGCCGCGAAGCGCTCGACCGCGGGGCGCGCGCGCGGGTCGCCGATCTCCGCGAGCTGCCTCGTGGCGAGGGTCGACAGCGGCAGGTCGAGGCGCCCGCCGTCGAGCGCGCGCGCGAGCGCGTCGGCGCTCTCGGGCCCCCCCGTCGCGCCGAGCGCCTCGATCAGGTTGGGCACGTTGCCGATCGCGTCGGCTTCGGTCCGACGCGTCTCGCTGTCGAGCCAGCGCGCGAGCGCGTCGCTCGCCGCGCGCCGGTCGCTCGGGCCGCCCGCCGCGCCGAGCCGGCCCACCGCGGCGATGACGGCGGGCGCGGCGGCGGGCTCGCGCGGGAGATCGATCGCCGTCAGCACGCCGAGGGCCTCGCGGTCGGACCGCGCGGCCGCAGCTCGGACCGCCAGGATCTTTGCGCGGTCGTCGTCGGTCGCGAGGACTTCGGCGAGTCGCGGCGCGCCCGCGGGGCCGCCGTCGAGCGCGGCGCCGGGGACCGCCGGCGGGATCGCCGTCGTCGCTGTGGCGAGCGCCGACGTCGCCGGCGCGGCCGCGGGGTCGGCGAGCGCGGCCGCGGGGTCGGCGAGCACAGCCGCGGGGTCGGCGAGCGCGACCGCGGGGTCGGCGAGCGCCGACGTCGCCGGCGCCGCGTGGCCGCACAGGCCGTGGGCGACAGCGCCGACCAGCGCGCCGCCCGAGGCGGCGACGACGAGGAGCTTGGTCCAGCGCGAGCGATCCACGAGGGAGCCGCCAAGCATCGTGTGTGCCAATGTGAGTCCCCAGGATCGACGCGGATTTACGCGCGTCGCCGGCCTCCCTCGATCGATTCGTGCGCGGCACGATGTCTCGGACCCGACCCGCCACCGCGGTTGCCGCTCCCGGTCCGCGGTGCGGTAGGGTGCGGCCGTTCATGGCGAAACGTCCTCGCGTGATCGTCCTCGAGCTCAACGAGGCCGATCTCCACTTCCTCGACCGCTACCGAGGGTCGCTGCCGTTCTTCTCGCGCATGCGGCGGGAGGGCGCGCTCGTGACGACGCGCATCGCCGGCTTCGATCCCGGCTCCGGCCGCGACTGGCGCGCGATCACTCCGTGGATCATCTGGCCGTCGCTCTACACCGGGCTCTCGCCCGAGGACCACGGCATCGTCGCCTTCGGGCAAGACACCTCGCCGATCCGCGGCCGCTGCGTGTGGGACGTCCTCGACGGTCACGGGCTGCGCGTCGGAGTGATGGGCTCGCTGCTCAGCGGTCCGCCGCGCGGGCGCCCCGCGTTCTACCTGCCCGAGAGCCTCGCCGACGACGACGCCTGCATCCCGGAGCGCGCGCGCCCGCTGCAGCGCTTCCTGGTCGAGAGCTCGCGCGGCTACTCGGAGCCGGTGGGGCCGCGCGCCGCCGCCCGGCGCGCCCTCGACCTCGCGCGCGCCACGCGGGTCGGCGTCTCGCCGCGGACGGTCGCCCGCGTGCTCGGTCAGATCCCGCGCGAGCTCGCGCTCGGCGCCCACGAGCGCGCCGAGCGCGCGGTCCTGCAGGCGGAGGTCGTCCGCGACGCCTTCGTCGAGCTCGTGCGCGCGGAGGCGCCCGACTACGCGGCGATGCACTCGAACCACGTCGCGTACATGCAGCATCGGTACTGGCGGGCGGCCGAGCCCGGGCGCTTCGACCCCGGCCTCAGCGAGACCGACGCGCGGTACTTCCGCTCGGCCCGCGAGCTCGCGCTCTGGGAGACGCGGCTCTCGGGGCGCATCGAGGCGGCGTTCGTCCACGCCGATCGGACGCTCGGCACCTTGGCGGAGCTGCTCGACGAGCGCGGCGTGCTCGTGGTGACCACCGCGCTCGGCCAGCGCCCCTTCGACCCCGCGCGCGGAGAGATCTTCAACCCGGTGGTCCGCCTCCAGCGCGAGGGCGAGCTCTTCGCCGCGGCGGGCGTCCCCGAGGCTTCGGTGAAGCACCAGATGAACCCGGATCTGACGCTCGACTTCCGCGACGCTCGCGCGGCCGACGACGGAGCCCGCCGCATCCAGGCGCTGCACGTCGGGGGCGACCCGCTCTTCTTCGTCCAGCGGCGCGGACGCCAGGTCTTCCTCGAGCTCGAGCTGCCGCGCGGCGATCTCGCCGCCGCGCGCGTCGAGGACGGTCGCGGGACGTCCCTGCCTCTCGAGAGGTTCGTGTCGCTCTCGCCGGTCCCCGACCAGTCCACCGCGCAGCACCGCCAAGAGGGGCTCTTCCTCGCGTGGTCGCCAGGCCGTCGGGTCGCCGCGCGTCACGACGCGGTGGACGTCACCGACGTCGCGCCCACCCTGCTGTCGCTGTTCGGGATCGCGCCGGCTCCGTGGATGAACCCGCGCGCCTCGATCGCGGTGGCCTAGGGCGTGTCCCTGAACGCCGGCTCTCCTCTCGCCCGTGCCCGTGCCCGTGCCCGTGCCCGTGCCCGAGGGAGGCAACAGGGTGCGCAAAGCGGGCGATGGGGAGTGGATGCAGGCGCTCGACCACGAACGACTGGA
>JAEUKG010000723.1 GCA_016794325.1 Myxococcales bacterium
AATCAGCTGGTTCACGAGCAACCTCCATCAAGCGGGGGGAAAGCGACCATGGGGTATAGCCGTCACGCCGCCCGAGGCGCAAGGCCCTTCTCCCGAGAGACCTGAGCAAAGTCGAAAGGTTCGCGGGGCGCCATGGCTGCGCGCCGCTTTGGACGGCATTTCGGGCGGCGACGTCTCCGCCGTGCGGCGCAGGACCATCGGCCGGGCGAGGCGGCGCGTTCGGCGCCTTGGGCTCCTGGTGGCGCTTCACCGGCACGACGACAGCTCCTGCGAGCCAGGGATGTGGCAGACGAGGCAGGGGCGCGGGTTGCGTTTGTACTGCGTCTTGCAGCTCGAGGCGAAGCCCGTCCCGTGGGGGTTGAAGCCGCCGCCCACGCCGCGGCCGCCGTGGCAGACGAGGCAGTCGCGCTCGACGTGGCACGACACGCAGGCGTTCAGGTTCCGCATCGCCTCCTGCGAGTGGTGCCCCGGCTTCCGGGGAGCGTCGCTCCACACGTATTTCGGCGGGTGGAAGCGCCCCGACTCGCGCACGCCGGCGGGGCCGCTCATCGAGACGCCGAGGCGCTGGTGGCACGAGAGGCAGAAGCTCTGCTCCCGGTGGCAGCTCGTGCAGCGCTGGGTCGCCATCCGGGCCTCGACCGGGTGCATTTGGAGATAGTCGTTCGGGTGGATCGAGCGCGGCCGGACCCGCCCGTCGTGGCACCCGGTGCAGACGTCCTCTTTGTGGCAGTTGGCGCAGCGCTCGGAGTTGCTGGCCGCGACCCTCTTGTGGCGCGCGAGGAAGTCGGGGCCGTGCCCCGCGTTCTGCATCCACCGCGGGGGCTTGAGCTGGCCCTCGGCGAACTTGGTCTTGATGCGGCCGCCCGTCGCCACCCCGCGGCGCTCGGGCAGGAGCTGGCCGGTCGTCGGCGTCGCCTCGCGCAGGTGGCACGTGTCGCACGCGGCCTTCGCGTCGCCTCGCGCGGCGTCGGGCATCTGGTGGCCCCCGAAGCAGCCGCGCATGCGCGGGAGCTGGTCGCGCGTCGCGAGCTCGAGCTCGCCGACCTCGCCGTGGCACTGCTGGCAGCCCACGTTGCGATCGGCGTGCTTCTTGTGATCGAAGACGAGGTTCGGCGGAGGGATCTTGAAGGGCACGATGCGCGCGCCGTCCTTCGCCCCGAGGTGGCAGAACACGCACTGCCCCGTCTCGTCCTCGCCCGCCTTCACCTGGGCGAGGTCGGCGTGGCTCGTGCCGTGGCACTGGTCGCAGGTGCGACCGTCGGGGACGAGATCGTCCTCGGCGCGCTGGCTCGTCGTCGCCTTGGTGTGGCACCCCTGGCACTTGAGGCCGAAGCCCTGGTGCTTCTTGTGGTTGAAGCGGAGCGTCATCTGCTGCGCGGGGAAGACGACGTCGCTCGGCCCGGTGTCGGGATCGAACGCGCCCGGCGGGAGCCACTTGAGGGGAACCGGCGCGTCGTTCGGCAGCGGCGTCGTGCCGCTCTTCGCCGACGGCGCGGGGGCGGGCGCGCGCGACGCGGGGTCGGGCTGGGCGATCGCCGCTCCCGCCGCGACCATGAGGGAGAGGACGAGGAGGAGCGGCGCGAGGAGCCGCATCCGCAGGTCGATCGTGTTTCGCGTCGCGCGGGTCATTTCGCCACCGCCACCGTGAGCCAGAGCATCAGCCGGAAGCGCTGCCCGGAGACGCGGTTCATCGCGTGGTCCCACTCGACGAGCACGCGGCTGCGATCGGGCATCAGGATGTACCCGAGCCCGGCGACGTAGTTGAAGCCCACCGCGTCGCGACCGGGGCGCAGCTTGTCGTCCCACTCCCAGAGGCCCGCGCGGCCGTTCACCACGTAGCGCGTCTCGAGGACGCGCTCGCCGTAGACGTCGCCGCCGGCGCGCTGCCCGCTGCCGCCGAAGTCGCCGGCGACCCGCGCCCCGACGACGCCCGACCCCCACTTGTACCGCGCCGACGCGTCGCCGCCGCCGTTGAAATACGACGACGACGACGGGTAATACGTCGAGTCCCGGTCGAAGTTGGGCGAGGGGCGAGCGCTCGTGTCGTCGGGCTCGGTTTGGTTGCGGAATACACGCACGCGCGCGCCGCCCGCCACCGAGAGGCGATCGCTCGCGTCGTAGCTCGCGCGCGCGCCGACGTCGTTGGTGGGCGCCGCCTGGAAGAAGTTCCAGATGCTGTCGGCGTCGTAGCTCGGCTGGAAGAAGTCGTAGTCGAGGCTCGCGGTGAGCTTCTTCGTCGCGAACCAGTCGACGGACGCGAACGCGGTCGCGAGCCGCCGCATGTACATGTCGTACGAGAGGCCGGCCTTGACCCCGCCGTGCTCGGCCAAGGTGCCGTCGACCGCCGCCCCGACCCGCTCCGACGAGAGGCGCAGGCCCCGGTACGTCGTGGGGGCGACGGTGCCGCTGTCGAGCATCGAGACGTTGGAGGTGCCGGTGTTCTCGACGCGGCGGTACGCGACGCGCGCGTGGATCCAGGGCAGGCCCACCGTCTCCGCGGTCGCGCCGAACGCGGGCGCGACCGTCGCCTGCTGGAACGGGGCCCACGTGTCTTGCGCGATGTCGGTGCGGCTCCCGCGCCAGATGCCCTCGCGCTCGTAGCGCGCGGTCGACAGCGGCAGGCCGCCGCGCTGCTCGAGGCCGGCGTAGACCTCGCCCGCCGCGTAGAACGGCGTCGTCACCCGCGCGAGCGCGCCGTCGAACGACCACCACCCGAGCATGTCGCTCGTGTATTGGCGGCCGAGCCGGAAGCCGAGCCACCCCTTGGCGAAGCGGCGACCCTCGACGTAGCCGTACATCAAGTCCACCGGGCCGCGGCTGTAGCCGGGCACGAGCCGGTCGAAGCTCCCCGGGTCCGTCTCCGCGGCGTCGGCGCCGTAGTCGGCGTCGTAGCGGAGCCGCGCCCGGAACGAGAGCTCCGGCTCCCGCGGCCCTTGGCTGCGGTCGAGCAGATCGTAGGCCCCGACGCCGAGCGTCGTCGTGAGGCGACGCCGCGCGAGGACGTTCTGCCCCGACGGGCTGCGCACCTCGTAGAACTGCACCGCGGTGTCGCTCGTCACCTCGGCGTCGAGAGCTCGCGCGGGCGCCGACGCCGTCACGGCGACGGCGACGAGCGGCGCTGCGATCGCCGGCCGCGCCCTCACTTGTCGGATGCGCGCTTTCCGCCGAACTCGGCGACGAGCTTGTCGTCCCAGGTGTCGGCTACGGCGGCCACGGTGGTGACGAGGTGCGAGACCTCGTCCGCGGTGAGCCCGGTCGCGCGCCGCTGCGTCACGACCACGACGCGATCCTGGAGCACGCCGAACGCGCAGCCGGCGAGCCCGTCGGCGTTGAGCTCGAGCACGCGCGCGAAGAGCGCGTCTTTGCGGGCGGGGTCGAAGACGACGACCGGGGCGACGAGCCGCAGCGCGGTCGCGCCGTCGCGGCTCTGCAGCGCGACGAGCACCTGGGCGCTGCCTCGCTTGACGGCCCACGCCACCTGGTCCGAGCTCGCGCGCGCGAGCACGCTCTCGGGCGCGACGCCGAGCTTGCCGAGCGCGTCCTCGACGACGGTCTTCGCCTGGGTGAGGTCCATGGGGGGCTCCTTGGGCGGGCCACGGGGCCAGCGGTGGCAGAATCGACAAGGAGGCGGCGCGCGTCAAAGCCAAAGCGCATCTTTCGCGCCCGGCCACAGGTATACTCATCGAACCACGCCCCCCCTCGTCCTTGACCCACGGGAGGGATCGGGGGCACCCTGTTCGGCGGGCGCCGCTTGGCGTCAGCGTCTGGAGAACGATGTCCGAGCACCAACAGCAACGCTACCGAGTCGTCGAGAAGCTCGAGTCGGGCGGCATGGCGGAGGTGTTCCGCGCCGAGAGTGAGGGGCTCCAGGGCTTCAAGAAGCAGGTCGCGATCAAGCGCGTCTTGCCGCACCTGTCCGAGAAGAAGCGCTTCATCGCGATGTTCCTCGACGAGGCGCGGCTGTCGGCGCAGCTGTCGCACTCGAACTGCGTCCAGGTGTTCGACATCGGCGTCGGCGACAACGCTTACTTCATCGTCATGGAGTACGTCGACGGCGCCAACCTCAAGGCGATCGCCGAAGGCCTCAAGAAGCAGGGCCGCGACTTCCCCGTGGCCGCGGCCGCGTTCATCGCCCACGAGATCTGCAAGGGCCTCGCCTACGCGCACGAGCTCCGCGACTCGAACGGCGTGTCGCTGAACATCGTCCACCGCGACATGTCGCCGCCGAACGTCCTCATCACCAAGTTCGGCGAGGTGAAGATCGTGGACTTCGGGCTCGCGAAGGCGAGCTCGCAGCTCGAGAAGTCCGAGCCCGGCATCATCAAGGGGAAGTTCTCCTACCTCTCGCCCGAAGCGGCGATGGGCCAAGAGGTCGACGCCCGCACCGACATCTTCGCGGTCGGCATCATCTTGTGGGAGCTCCTCGCCGGGCAGCGGCTCTTCCTCGGCGAGACCGACTTCCAGACGGTGAAGAAGGTCCAGCAGGCGGTGATCCCGTCGATCTCCCAGATCAACCCGAAGGTCCCGCGCGAGCTCGAGCGCATCCTGTCGCGGGCGCTCGCGAAGGACCCGGCCGCGCGGTACATGACGGCGCGCGAGCTCGGCCAGGACCTGATCCGCTTCCTCTTCCAGAACGCGGAGCCGGTGGGCACCTTCGACGTCGCGACGCTCGTGCAGACCACGATGCGCGATCGGCAGCGCGTCCGCGCGCCGCAGGGCTCGATCATCGACAAGCTCATCGAAGAGGCGCTCCTCGAGTTCACCTCGCTCAAAGAGGACGGCACCGGCCCGCAGCCGGGCGCGCCCGCCGCCGCCGCCGCGGCCCCGCTCACCGCCGATCAGTTCGTCGATCCCACGAACTGGGCGAACGAGCTCCAGCTCGGCGAGCGCGCGTCGACGCCGCGGCACGACCCGCTCGGCCAGATCGAGGCCGGCAACCTCTCGGCCCTCGAGGACGCGGACCCGATGCCGCCGCTCCACACCCCGGCCCACGGTCTCATGCCGATGGGTCGGCCGCCAGGCCACAACTCGGCGCCGCCCCAGGGAGGCCCGCACCTGCAGGGGCAGGTGTACGCCGCGCCCCCGCAGATGACCGTGTCCCAACCGCCGCCGATGGCGTCGCGCCCCCCGACCGCCGGCAAGCCCGTGAAGAGCGGCGGGGGCGGCGCCGTCATCGGCGTCATGCTCTTCTTGGTCGCCGCCCTCGCCGCCGGAGCCGCGTATTTCGCGGGCTTCATCCCGCGACGATGAGGGTCGGCTCCGCGCTCCTCCTCGCGCGGCTCGCCGCGCTCACCTCGGGCCTCGCGGCGCTGAGCGGCTGCGGAGGCCCCGCGATCCGGCGCTTCCCCCTCAAGGCGCCGATGACGCGCGACACCGATCTCGATCCGGTGCGCGTCGCCTGCCGGCCCGACCCCGACGCCAAGCCCGACAAGAACGGCGTGAAGGCCGCGGCGTGTTTGCCGGAGGCGTACGAGTCCCCCTTCGCGTGGGACGGCGCCAACCAGATGGTCTTCCGGCCGATCTCGCGCTTCTTCGCCGTGCGCCCCGGCGGCGAGGCGGTCAACGTCAACGCGCTCGACGAGGTCCCCGACTCGGCGTGGTTCACGAACCGCATCGGCCGGCGACCGATGACCCCGGAGGAGGTCGCGCGCGGGTTCTGCGACGACAAGGTGCTCGATCCGAGCGCGCCCGACGGCACGTGGCTCATCGACCAAGGCAAGCCGAACGGCGCGAACCCGGGCTTCCGCCTCAAGGTCGACGGCGTCGGCAAGTTCATGATGAAGGCCGACCCTCCGGACCAGCCGGAGCGCGCGAGCGGCGCCACCGCCATCGCGGCGCGCCTCTACTACGCGATGGGCTGGTGGGCGCCCTGCGACTCGGTCGTCTATTTCCGCAAGGGCATCCTCAAGCTGTCGCCGGGGCTCAAGGTCACGGACAACTCGGGCATCACGCGCGACTTCGACGCGGCCGCGCTCGCCAAGGTCCTCGCCGGCGCCTCGAAGCGCGGCGAGCTCACGCGGATGACCGCGTCCAAGTGGCTGCCGGGCCGCACCATCGGGCCCTTCACCTACGACGGGCGCCGCGACGACGATCCGGCCGACGTCATCGACCACGAGGACCGGCGCGATCTGCGCGGCGCGCGCGTCATCGCCGCGTGGCTCAACCACTTCGACTCCCGCGAGCAGAACTCGATGGACACGTGGATGCCGGTCGACGAGAAGCAGGCGACGTCCTCGCCTGGCCACGTCCGCCACTGGTACATCGACCTCGGCGACTGCTTCGGCAGCGAGTGGGAGTGGGATCCGCTCTCGCGACGGCTCGGCCACGCGTATTACCTCGATTTCAACTACATGGCCGAGGACTTCGTCACCCTCGGCATCCTCGAGCGCCCGTGGGATCGCGCCGCTCGCCGGCCTCCGTTCGGGTACTTCACGGCGAAGGGATTCGACCCCGAGGCGTGGCGCGGCGGCTACCCCAACCCCGCGTTCGGCCGCATGACCGAGCACGACGCCGCGTGGGCCGCGCGGATCATGGCGCGCCTGCGCGACGAGCACGTCGCGGCGGCGGTGAAGGTCGCCGACTACTCGAACCCGGACGACGAGGCCTTCCTCGTGCGCTCGCTCGTCGAGCGGCGCGACGCGGTCCTCAAGCGCTACCTCGCCCGCCTCTCGCCGGTGGGCGAGCTCGCGATGCGCGGCAAGTCCACGCTGTGCGGGACCGACCTCGCGCGGCACTCGGGCGTGTTCGGCGAAGATCGCTTCCGCTACGAGGCCCACGTCTACGGCGGCGACGCGCTCGGCGACCGCGGGTCCGCGAAGGTGAGCGCGCGCCCGGACGGAGAGGTGTGCGTCGAGCTCACCCACCTCGGCGTCGCGCCGCACGTGAAGGACGACTCGCCGAGCCGGTACGTCGTCGTCGACGTCGACAACGGCCAGTCGAAGTACCCGCTGCGCGTGCACCTCTACGACCTCGGCCCCGAGAAGGGCTTCGCCCTCGTCGGCGCCGAGCGCCCGGAGTCGAAGCGCCCGCCGCGCGCCGACTGAACGGCAGAGGCGTCCGGCGTTCGGACCCTCAGCTCCCCCCGAGCACCCTCGAGAGCGCCTCCTGGAGCGCGTCCACCGTGAACGGCTTCTCCAAGAACGCGGCGAGGTCGAGCTGCACGTGGTCGGACGCGACCGACTCCGCGTAGCCGCTCATGATGACGATGGGGAGCTCGGCGTCGAGGGCGCGCAGGCGCTGGAAGGTCTCGGCCCCCGACAGCCGCGGCATCGTCCAGTCGAGGAGGACCACGTCGAAGCGCCCGGGTGACGCCTCGAGCGCGCGCGTCGCGGCGAGGCCGTCGGCGCACGGCTCCACCGCGTACCCGAGATCCGAGAGGATGTCGGCGCAGGTCCGGCGGAAGTTGTCGTTGTCGTCGACGAGGAGGAGCGCCGGCGAGCGCTCGCGGGGCGCGGGCGCGGGCGTCCTCGCCGGCGACGGGGCGCGCTCCCGCGGGAAGAGCACGGTCATCGTGGTGCCGCGCCCGGGGCCGCTGTCGACGCGGATCTCGCCGCCGTGGGTGCGCACGATCCCGCTCACCGCCGCGAGCCCGAGGCCGCGACCGAGCGCCTTGGTGCTGAAGAACGGGTCGAACATGCGCCGCTGCACCTCGTCCGTCATCCCCCGGCCGTCGTCGGCCACCGAGAGCACGACGCGGTCGGGCTCGTGCGGCGCGACCCGTACCGTGATGTGCCCCTCGGCGCCGTCGACGGCCTCCTTGGCGTTGATGACGAAGTTGACGAGGACCTGGCGGAGCTGGCCCGCGTCCGCGCGCACGAACGTCGGCCCGTCGATCTCGAACGTCATCGGCACGTCGGCGGCGATCGCGCGGAGGAGGTCTTGCATGTCTCGGGTGAGCGCGGCGAGATCGAACGCCTCGACGACGAAGCGGCCCTCGCCGGCGAACGCGAGGAGGTGCTTGGCGAGCACCGAGGCCTCGATCGTCGCGCGCTCCGCGTCGCGCAGCGGCGCGAGCTGAGGGTGGCCCGCGCCGAGGCCGAGCTGAGCGCGCCCGAGCGCCCCCAGCACTATCCCGAGAAGGCTATTGAAGTCGTGGGCGACTCCGCTCGCGAGGACGCGGATGCTCTCGGCCTTCTGGGCCTCGAGGAGCACCCGCTCGGCTTGAGCCCGCTCGGCGTGCATGGAGATCTGCAAGAGGGCGAGGCTCACCTGCCGGGTCACGACCCGCAGGAAGGCGATCTCCTCGGGGCGCCACGAGCGGCGCCGCGTGACCTGGTTGAACACGAGCAGGTAGTAGCCGCCGTCGCGGAAATCGAACGGGTACCAGAGCAGGCTCTGGATCGACATCGCCCCGTGCAAGACCTCGGCCGAGCCGTCGCTCGCGAACGCCGGGTGCGGCGCGTCGCGGTGGCTCTCGAGCCACCGGCGCGTGCGCCGCTGCTCGTCGTCGCCGCCGGCGAAGCTCGCGAGCGGGTACGTCGCCTTGGTCGGAGACACGACGACGTCCGGGTTGAGCCACTCCGAGAGGCCGATCGCGACCTCTTCGGCGAACTTGACCTCGAAGATCAGCGATCGGTCGACCCCGAGGGTCTCGCCGGTGATCCGCGCGAGCGACTCGAGGATGCTCGCCGCGTCGCGCTCGGTGAGGAGCGTGTCGGTCATCCGCTCCCAGGCGCGCGCGTAGACGCCACCCGGCAAGAGCGCGCCTCCTTCGTCCTCGATCTCCCCCATCGACGCGGAGCATGGAGGACCGCGGCCGCTCGGTCGACTGGGGCGAATCGGCGCTCGGACGGCGCGTGGTACGCTGGGACCGATGCTGGAGGTCGTCCCGGAGAGCTTGGGGGCGGGCGCGCTCGTCGCCCGCCGCTACCGGCTCCGGCACGTGCTCGGCCAGGGCGGCATGGGCGTCGTGTGGGCCGCCGACGAGGAGCCGAGCGGGCGCCCGGTCGCGCTCAAGCTCCTCCACGGCGAGTCGGCCAAGGACCCGAAGAGCCACGAGCGCTTCCTGCGCGAGGCGCGGGCCGCGCTCACCATCACCCACCCCAACGTCGCGCGCGTGCACGAGGTCGGCGAGACGGACTCCGGCACCCCCTTCATCGTGATGGACCGCCTGGTCGGCGAGTCGCTGCGGGCGAGGCTCGCGACGTGGGGGCGGCTCCCGGTCGGCGACTGTGCCTGGATCGCGCGCGGCATCGTCGCCGCCGTCGGCGCCGCCCACCGCGTCGCGATCGTCCACCGCGACCTCAAGCCCGAGAACGTCTTCTTGGTGCCCGCCGGCTCTCCGCGGCCGCACGTGCTCGTGCTCGACTTCGGCATCGCGAAGAGCATGCTCCCCGACGCCGGCGCGCCGTCGTTGACCAGCACGGGCACCATCCTCGGCACCCCGTATTACATGGCGCCGGAGCAGATCTACGGCGACGTCGACGTCGACGCGAGGGCCGACGTCTGGGCGCTCGGCGTCTTGATCTACGAGTGCCTGTACGGACAGCGCCCGACCGAGGCCGCCGGGGTCGGGCAGATCCTGAAGCTCATCACGAACGATCAGATCGTGCCCCTCGCCCGCGCCGCGCCTCACTTGCCGGCGGAGATCACCGCGCTCGTCGATCGGATGCTCTCGCGCCACCGCGAAGGGCGCCCGTCGCTGGCGGAGGTCGAGGCGGTCCTCGCGCGGCTCGATCCCGGGCCCGCGGGCACGATGGCGACCCCGCTCGCGCCGACGCTCGCCCCGCGATCGGCCCCGATGGCGCCGACGGTACCGCAAGCGCCGCCGAGCGGGCTCGGGGCCCCGACGGCGCCCGGCCCGACCCCGAACCTCGTCGTCCCCGCGACGGCCGCCTTGGCGCGGCCGTCCGCGAGCCCTCCGACGCCGCAGGGACCCCACCCCACGCTGGGCGCGAGCCCGCCGCCGACCGCGGGGGGCTCGAAGGCCCCGCTCGCGCTCGCGGTGGCCGCGGGCGCGCTCGCGCTGCTCGGCGCGGCCAGCCTCGCGGGCG
>JAEUKG010000726.1 GCA_016794325.1 Myxococcales bacterium
GCCCCGGGCCATGTTCGCGAGGAGGCCGGGGCCGTCGTCGCCCAGCTTGGCCCGCGCGCGCCTGGCGCCGTCGGCGGTGCCGCCGGGGGCGAGCATCTCGAAGAGCGCCCAGCGGCCGAGCGCCTCGCCGTCGCGGGAGCCCTGGGCGTCCTCGCGGACGCTGCCGAGCGTCGCCGACGGGCTGGCGGCGGGGCTGTCGGGGCCGCCGCAGCCGACCGCCGCGGTGAGCGCGAGCGCGCCGAAGAGCTTGCAGAATGCACGTTTCATTTCGCCACCGTGTAGACGATCCGCTGTCCGAGCGCTCGATCGACCTCTTCGCAGAACGCGCGGAACGCAGGGTATTCCTGGGCTTTGACGCGGGTCTTGGCGAGCGTGATGCTCGTCTTCACGCGCACCGCGCCGCCGAGGGTCTCGACCTCGACCTTGTACGAGCCGAACGCGCTCGATCCGCTCGCCGCCTTCGGCGCGCTCGTCACCTTCGCGCCCGCGGGGGTCTTCACGACCCACTCGGTGTCGTTGGTGGTCTGGGCCGAGAGCTTGAGGTCGCGTCGCCGGTTCGACAGCGTCGCGTAGCTCTGCACCATGTGCTCGCGCGGCCCCGCCGGCACCGACCAGGTCTCGCCGTCGCGTCGAGCGAGCTGCGGCACCTTCCCCTTGGCGTGGAGTCTCACCGGGATCTCCACGTTCTCGAGGTCGTTCGCGTCCGTCTGCGCGAGCTCGAAGCCGGGGAAGTCTCCGGCCACGTCCTCCTGAACGCGCTGCCGTCGCGTCGCCTCCGCGTGGTAGCGCTGGCGCCAGGTGCTCGCGAAGGCGCCGGTGACGTCGGCGCGCCAGTCCATCTGCGCAGCGCCGCCCTCGCCGAGGCTCACCTCGATGCGACGCGCGGTGACCGACTCGCTCGCCGGCGGGTCGGGGAGGCGCACGAGCTTGGGCTTGCCCTCGTTGATCTGGAGCGCGATCGACCCGCGGTCCATCGTCGGCAGCTCGTTCGACCCCGTGTATTCGGCCGTCCCGTCGAGGTAGAGATCGAACGCGGGCACGTACGCGATGGCGTGATCGAACGGCGCCAGGCTGGCGGGCTCGGTCTCGAAGTCGCCGCGCATGCCCGTCCTCACGATGACGATCGTGGCCTGGATGCCCAGGTGCTTGAGCATGGTGACGATGAGCGTCGCCTTGTCTTTGCAGTCTCCGAAGCCGCGCGCGAAGATCTGCGCGCAGCGGTACGGCTTGAAGCCGTGGATGCCGAACTCGAGCGCCACGTAGCGCGTCTTCTGGACCACGTAGTCGTAGACGGCGCGCACCTTGGCCCGATCGTCGGTGAGGCCCTTGGTGATCTCGGCGGCGCGCCGCTTCACCTCGTCGTCGGCGACGAACTGATCTTTGACGAGCCCCCAGTACCAGGCGCCCATGTCGTCCCACGACTTGTAGGTCGAGACGTGCACGTGCCCGAGGATCTCCGACGCCGGCGGCTGCAGCGGCTCCGGCTCCACCGCGGGGACGTTGTCGGCGACGAAGCGGTAGATGCGCTGGTCGCCCTTGTCCTCCGCGGTCTGGGTGAGGCCGGGCACGTTGGGCTTGTTGAAGTGGAGGGTGCGGCTCTTGGGCGTGATGAGCACGTATTCGGCGTGGGCCACCGGCTCTTGCGACTGCATCACGTTGACCTCGCCGAAGTAGTCGGCGAAGGCGTTGCGGTACGCGACGTCCTCGACTCGGTACTGGAGCTCGACGACGTCGCCCGGGTACAAACGTGGAAAGTGCACGTAATAGACGCGCGCGCTCGTGTACATGACGAGCGACGGGTTGTCCGCGGCGGTCTCCCCGGTCTCGAGCGCCTCGTCGACCTGCCCGTTCTTGCGGTAGACCTTCGCGCCGCGGAGCTGCACCGTCTCCGTGTTCGCCTCGTACGAGAACGCGTATTCGCGCGCGCCCTGGGCTCCGGCGTCGGTGAGCGGCTGGAACACGACCTGGTGGAAGCGGCTCGCGAGGCCGTTCGGGTAGACCGTGGTCACCTGCAAGTCCACGAGAGTGCGCCGGTTTTGGCCCGACGACGGCGCGTCCTTGAGCTTGAGGAATGCCTCCTTGGACATCGCGTAGGCCTCGTCGGGCCGGGGCTTGGCGGGCTCGGTGTGGGCGACGTATTCACGCACGTCCTTGGCTTGCGGTTGCAGCTCGAGGACCTTGCGCAGGAGGGCGAGCTGCTCCGACGTCTGCCCGCCCACCGAGTAGAGGTTGGCGAGGGCGCGCAGGACGCCGGTGTCTTCGGGGGCGACGTCGAGGGCGCGCTTGAGCGCCGCGATCGCGCGCGGCCGGTCGCCGAGCGCCGCGTACGCGCGCGACGCGGTCGCGTAGTAGGTGACGTTCTCGGGGCCCACCGCGAGGAGCCGGCCCACCCAGTGGTCGGCGGCCTTCGGGTCACGCTTGGCGAGCGCGACGTCGATCCGATCGCGGAGGTACGAGGGGTCGTCGAAGCGGAGCGCCGCGTAGCGCTCGCGGATCTCCTCGGCCTCGGTGGTCCTCCCGAGGTCGGCGAGGGCGGCGGCGCTGGCGCGGAGGAGCGCCACGCTGCGCGGCCTCCGCTCGAGCGCGCGGAGGAGGAACGCGAGCGCGGTCTCGCGGAGCCCGGCCTCCGTGTAGAGCTCCGTGCGGGCGAGCACCGCGACCACGTCGTCGGGGTCGGCCGCGAGGATGCGGTCGTAGAACGGCACCGCGTCGCGCCAGTTCGCGCTCCCGCGCGTGTGCGAGGCGCGGGCGAGGAGCGCGCGCGTCCGCTCCCGCGGAGTCGCTGCGCCGCGCTTGACCAGCTCCTCGGCGCGGTCGATGAACACCGCGCGCTGGTTGCGGTCTTCGGAGAGGTCGCCCGCGAGGAGCAGCCGGTCCACCGTCGGCGCCTTCTCGGCGGCCCGCCGCGCGAGCTCGCGGGCTTTGTGCTCCGCGGGGTCGTCGGCGTCGGTGGCGAGGAGGAAGCGGGCGAACGCCTCCAACACTGCGGGATCCCCCGACTTCTCGAGGCGTTCGAAGCGCGCGAGGGGGCCCTCGACCGTGGCGGTGGGCTTGTCGGTCTCGCGCTTGAAGCGCTGGGCGGCCGCCTCGCTCGAGTGCGACGGGTCCGACGAGACCTCGACCTCCGCGTTCGGACCTCCGTCGGCGGCGCCCAGGCGGAGGGCGACGCTCGCCGCGTCTTCGTCCCCGCACACCTTCACGAGGAGGCGGTTCCACCCCGGCTTGAGCGTCACCGCGGCGGCCGCGCGGTCGACGTCGAGGTCGCGATACTTGTCGTCCGTGAGCGCGATCTCGCCGTTCCACATGACCTTGACCGCGCCCGCGGCGCCCACCCAGATCGAGATCGCGCGCGCCTTGGCCGGCGCGGGCCGCGCGTCGCGAACGAACGTCGTGACGTAGGCGCACGTCTTCTCGCTCGGCCTCACCCACGAGCCGACCTCCGACCACCCGTACGCGGCGCTCTCGGGCACGCCGCGCCATCGCACCGCGCGCTCCTTCCCGTCGTACGCCTTGCCGAGCGCGATCGGCTCGGCGCGATCGAGCTCGGGCCCGAACGCGCGCGAGAACCCGGCCTTGCCCTCGTTGTCGAACGGGCCGACCGTGAGCCACTTGCCCACGTACCCGAGCGCGCGCACCTCCGCCTGCGCGCCGTCGAGATCGCCCCGGCGCCTCCGCGCGAACGCGTGGAGGACGCCTGCATACACACGGGTCGACGGCGCGAGCCGCGCGTCCTCGCGGGCGGCCGCGAGGGCGTCTTCGACCGCGCTCGGGTCGCCCTGATCCCACTCTTGCCAGATGCGACGGAGGGCGAGCTCCGCGTACGGAGACCTCTTCGCCACCGCCTCGTCGTACAGCTCGCGAACGCGCGGGATGGGGCCCGACAGGTCGGCGCACGCGCTCTTCTCGCTGCCGGCGGTGTGAGCCGCCGTCGCCACCGCGACGAGCGCGACGCACGAAGCCCAGCGCGCGAGCCGCGCCGGGAGCTCCGAACGCGCCGCCGAGAGCGGGGGTCTTCGCCCGGGCGAGAGCCGCGGGAGGTGCGGGCTGAGAGGCCCGTGACGACGCGTTCGGTGCGATGGCTGCGAAGCCGTCTCCGGAAGTTTCACCCGAGAGGTTTTCTGCTCGTGAGGCTCCCCCGTCAAGTCCCGTCAAGCTCGCGCCGGGTGCCGATGTCGTGTATGCAGGAGGGTGGTGGTGTCTCCCGAGAGAGAGAGCGGAAAAGTCCTCGCCGACCGATCGAGCCCGGAGCTCGAAGGGGAGGCTCCGCGCGCCGACGAGTCGTCCCCATCCGACGGCCCCCCGAAGTCGGAGAAGGGCCACAAGGCCCACAAAGATCACCACCACAAAGACCACAAGCGTCACCACGCGAGCGACGAGGAGAAGAGCGGCTCGCTCGTGCGCGGCCTCATCAAGACGGTTCGCCCCCACCAGTGGGTGAAGAACCTCTTCGTGATGGCGCCGATCTTCTTCAGCAAAGAAGTCTTCGTGAACAACCCGCAGGGCGTCCCTGCGCTGAACCTCGACCTCACCGGTCGCGCGGCCGCGGGCACCTTCGTGTTCTGCCTCCTCGCGGGGGCCGTCTACACGATCAACGACCTCGTCGACGTGCAGGCCGACCGCGTCCACCCGGTCAAGCGCCACCGCCCCATCGCGAGCGGCATCGTGCCCGAGGGCGTCGCCCGCGCCTCCGCCATCGGGCTCGTCGTGGCGTCGCTCGGCCTCGCGTACCTCCTGAGCTGGAAGTTCGCGATCGTCGCGCTCGTCTACTTCGTCGAGAACGTCCTCTACTCGTTCAAGCTGAAGAAGGTCGCGTTCCTCGACGTCGGGCTCATCGCCTTCGGCTTCGTGCTCCGGGTGGTGGCGGGCGGCCTCGCGACCAACGTGAAGGTGTCCGGCTACATGCTGGCCTGCACCGCGCTCCTCGCGCTGTTCTTGGGCTTCGGCAAGCGCCGGCACGAGCTCGCGGGCGCCAACGCCGGCAAGCAGCGCGCCGCGCTCGAGGCCTACGGCGCCACCTCGCTCAGCGTCGCCATGGCCCTCACCGGCGCCGCCACCGCGGTCACCTACGTGGCCTACACGCTCGACAAGGACACCAAGGAGTTCTTCCACTCCAACTACCTGTGGCTGACGGCTCCCTTCACGGTGTTCGGCATCGTCCGCTTCCTGATGTTGGTGTCCGGGAGGGCGGGGCGGGGGCTCCGCGCAGAGTCTCCCACCCAAGAAATGTTGCGCGACGTGCCCTTCGTGCTCAACTTGGTCGTGTGGGGCGTCGTCATCGCTGCGCTCGTGTACCGACTGCGTCCCGGCTGATCGCCGCGCCGCGCCGCGTCCGCTTCCTTCCCGCGCTCCCCGCGCGAGGGGTCGAGCAGGTCGAGCTCCATGGCTGACTCACGGGTCGCGGAGCTGAAGGCCAAGCCGGGCGCGTGGGTCGACCTCGGGCTCACGTTGCCGATCTTCGTGCTCTACCACCTCGGCGTGGTCTTCCTCGGGGTGAAGAACGGCACCGACTTCCTCACCGGCTTCATGCTTCGGGTGTCGGAGGGGAGCGTCCCCACCTACCTGGGCATCACCCTCGCCCTCGGCGTCGCCTTCGCTATCCCGTTCGTGGTCGTCGCCCGCGGTCAGGCCTTCCAGCCCCGCAAGTTCATCCAGATGGCCATCGAGGGGACGGTCTACGCCACCTTCATGGGGGTCGCCGTGCCTCGCCTGGTCGGGGCGATCTTCGCGGGCCCCGCCGTTCAGGACGAGGGACGCGTCGCCGGCTTCATCATGTCCCTCGGGGCCGGCTTCTACGAGGAGCTGTCGTTCCGCGTCGTCCTCTTCGGGCTCGGCGGCAAGCTCATCACCTGGCTCCTGGCTCGCGAGAAGGTGGGGGCGCTCTCGGGCGCCGCCCCCGCCGAGGGCAAGAAGTTCTCGTTCAAGGCGTTCGCGGTGCTCGTCGCCTGGTCCGTCGTCTGCGCGATGGTGTTCAGCGCCATCCACTACATCGGCCCCTACGGCGACACGTTCCAGCTCCGGTCGTTCGTGGCGCGGCTCCTCTTGGGCCTCGTGCTCACGTTCATCTTCTCGACCCGCGGGTTCGCCACCGCGGTGTGGACCCACGCCATCTACGACGTCTGGGTGCTGGTGCTCCGCGTCTGAGGGCTCCTCTGGAGCGTGAGGCCGAGCGCCGCCGCGACGCACATGCCCGCCGCCGCCGTGACGTACGGCGAGAGGTGCCCGACGTGCCCGTAGAGCCACCCGCCGAGGCCGGGGCCGACCATGCGCGCGAGCGCCGCGATCGCCTGGTTCGTGCCCAACGTGCTGCCCTGCTCGGTGGCCGGCGCGCGCTTCGAGATGTACGCCGACACGCTCGGCTGGGATAGCCCGTTGCCGAACGCGAGCAGGGCGCAGGCGCCGAGCAGCGCACCGACGCCGAGCCGGGGCGTGATCGCGAGGAGCGCGAACGCGATCGCCTGCACCACGACGCCGACCTGGATGAGCCGCGCGTCGTCGATGCGCTTCGAGAGCGGCCGGATGAGGCCTCCTTGCACGCCGGCGGCGACGACGCCGGTGAAGGCGAGGACGCCGCCGGTCATCATGGCGTTCATCCCGAAGTGATCCTTCGTGAAGTAGCGGAACGTCTGGTCGAGGTTCGTGAACGACAGAAGAACCAGGAAATTCACGAGGATGCAGGCGGCGACCCCGGGTCGGCCGAAGGCCTCGCGCGCGCTCTGGACGTCGAAGGGCGCGAGCGACCGCCGCTTCTCGCTGCGCTTCTCCGGCGGCAGCGACTCGGCGAGCCCGAAGACGACCCAGCCGAGGTTCACCACCGAGAGCGCGGCGGCGACGAAACACGGGACCGCGCCCTCGTACCCGTTCACCTTCACGTGCGCGAGGGCGCCTCCGATGCCGGGCCCGAGGATGAATCCGAGGCCGAACGCCATCCCGATCATCCCCATACCCTTGGCGCGCTCCTCCGGCTTGGTGATGTCGGCGATGTAGGCGCTCGCGGTGCCGAGGTTCGCGGTGGCGATGCCGCCGAAGACGCGCGCGGCGAAGAGCGCCCACAAGCCGAGGTGCAGCGCGAGCGCGAGCCCCAAGAACGACATCCCGGCCGCGGTCGCCGCGACCGACCAGATCAAGACCGGGCGCCGGCCGATGCGATCCGAGAGCCGCCCCCACACCGGGACGAAGACGAACTGGGCGAGCGAATACACGCTCGCGAGGAGCGCACCCACGAACTCGGTGGAGCCGAAGCTGTCGCGCGCCTGCTCGCCGAGGAACGGCAGGACGAGCCCGAAGCCGAGCAGATCCAGGAAAATCGTGAGGAAGATCGCTCCGAGAGACGGCCTTCGCACGGGCGTTCAACTAGCACGCTTTCGCGCGTGGACGAACGCCTCGACGTTGCCCTTCGGCCCCGGGAGCGTCGAGTCGCACTGGGCGATCACCTCGAAGCCGGCCTCCGAGAGCTCGGCCACGACGCCCTCGATGGCCTTGGCGCGCACCTCGGGGTCGCGGATGACGCCGCGCCCCCGCGAGACCTCCTCCTTGCCCGCCTCGAACTGCGGCTTCACCAGCGCGACGAGCTCGCCGTCCGGCGCGAGCACGCGGGCGATGGCGGGCATGAGCTTGCCGAGCCCGATGAAGCTCGCGTCGACGACGACGAGCTCGGCGAGGCCGCCGACCTGCTCGGGCTCCAGGGTCTTGGCGTTGGTGCGCTCGAGGACGAGGACGCGCGGGTCGACGCGCAGCTTGTGGGCGAGCTGCCCGTACCCCACGTCGACCGCGGCCACGCTCGCCGCGCCTCGCTGGAGCAGGCAGTCGGTGAAGCCCCCGGTCGAGGCCCCGAGGTCCACGCAGCGCCGGCCGCTCGGATCGACGGCGAACGCGTCGAGCGCCCCCTCGAGCTTGATGCCGCCGCGCGACACGTAGCGGGAGGCTTCGCCCCGCACCTCGATCGCGGCGTCGCCAGGGACGAGGGTCCCCGCTTTGTCGACGCGATTGCCTGCAACATACACGTGCCCGGCGAGGATGATCGCCTGGGCCTTGGCGCGGCTCTCGGCGAGGCCGCGGTCGGCGACGAGCTGGTCGAGGCGCACCTTCGCCATCGTCAGCTCACCCCGTGGATGCCGCGGAAGAGGGTGGCGAGGCCTTGGCCGAGGCGCGGGCCCGGGCGGAGCACCGACTCGTCTTCGATCACCACCACCCGGCCCTCCCGGACCGCGCGGGCCTTGCTCCACACCGCGTCGTCCTTGCCGATGCGGGCCGCGCCGTGCGACTCGGCGATCGCGGCGTTGACGATGACGTCGGGGTCGAGCTTGAGCACGCGCTCGAAGCCGAGGGTCGGGTACGCGTCGCCCTCGGTCACGACGTTCTGGGCGCCGGCGAGCGGGAGCATCTCGTCGGCGAAGCTCTTCGGCCCGGCGGCGACGATCGGCGAGACCCCGAACACGAGGAGCGCCCGCTTGGTCGCGCGGCCCGCGGAGCGGCTCTTCACGTCGGCGACCTCGGCGCGGAGCTTGGCGACGGCGCGGTCGGCCTCGGCGCGGGCGGCGATGCGATCACCGAGCCCGAGCATCATCTGCTCGATCTCCGCGAGCGACTCGGTGCGTGGAAAGTACACGGATACGCCCCGGCCCTCGAGGGCGTCGGTCAGCTTCGTTCCGATCGGGCCGCGGGCGCCGGTGACGAGGTCGGGCTTGAGCGCGAGGATCGCCTCCAGGTTCGGATCGACGTAGCCGCCGACCTGCGGCAACCCCTGGATCTCCATGGGGAAATTGCAGTAGCGGGAGCGCCCCACCAGGCGCGCGGTCGCGCCGATCGCCCACATCGCTTCGGTGGTCGAGGGGGAGATCGACACCACGCGGCGCGCCGGCCCCGAGTCGCGCGCGGGCGCTCGCCGCGACCTGCACGCGGACGACGCCGCGGCGCCGAGGAGCGCGCCGAGGAAGGCTCTGCGATTCACCCGCGGTTCTTGCGGCGCCGCGCGGCCATGGCGAGCGCGGCGACGGCGAGCGCCCCGGCGTAGCGCCACGGCACGGGCTTGGTCGGATCCATCGTGCGGGGGCTAGCGGAGCAGATCCCGGACGACTCCTCCGTCTTCGGCGCCGCCGGCTTGGGCGCCGCGGCGGTCGCGGCGGCGCAGATCCCGCTCGTGCACGTGAAGCCGTCTCCGCAGTCGGTGGCGGTGGAGCAGGCCTTGGTGCAGATCTGCGAGGCGCCTTCGGTCGGCGAGACGCACTGCGGGGCCCCGAGCTCGGCCGAGCACTCGCAGACGTCGGCGCACTCCGCCCCGAGCACCTTCGCGCCGGTGGTGGCGCAGTTGCCGCCCGAGGAGCCGCCGGCGTCCTTCTTGGTGCCCGCGTCTTTGCCCACCGGCGGCTCGTACACGGTCCAGTCGGGGTTCGGCTTCGGGTACTTCGTCCAGTTCCCCGACGCCGTCACGGCGGTGCTCACGATGAGGTCTCGCCACGCGTCGAGGCGCGTATAGATGCTGAGGACGCAGTTGCCGTTGTCCTCTCCGCCGCGCGACAGGACGCCCTGGGTGACGAAGTCACCCACCGCGAACGACCCCTGGTTGAACGAGCCCGATCCGGAGTCGCCCGAGCACGTCCCGTCGCCGCCGATGAACTCCTTGGCCGGGACCAGGCGGTTCGCGGGGACGTCCTTGCACGAGTACTGCGTCGTGCCGTCGAGGCAGAGCATGTCGATGTTCTGCTTGATGCGCCGGGTGCCGGAGTCGTTGCCGCTGGGGGAGGTGATGCCGTACCCGATCGCGGTGAAGCCGGAGAGGTGGCTGATGCGCTTGTCGTGGAGGTCGTAGCGGATCGACGGGATCGCGGGGACGGCCTCCGAGCTCGAGACGTTGTTCGAGAGGATGAGGATCGCGAGGTCGTTGCCGCACACGTCGTTGCCAGGGGTGCGGACGATCTGGGAGACCGAGTGGTAGCCCTGCGTCGTGCCGTTCATCTTGCTGTTGGTCGTCACGAAGTAGTTGCCGGGCCCGCCGCGCAGACCCTGGAACTTCGTGACGCCGCACTCGATGTTGTCGGCCACGTTCTCCACGCAGTGGCGCGCGGTGAGCACCATGTTCGGCAGGACGAGCGTGCCCGAGCACGTGCCGAAGCAGTTGCCCGGGCTGTTGCCGGCGCACACGCCGACCGCGAACGGGTGCGCGGTGCCGTCGAGGTCCCCGCCTTGGATCGCGCTCGCCGCGATGCGGGTGTTCTCGAACTTCGGCAGCTTGTTCGACGAAGAGCACCCCCCAGCGGCCACGACGAGGGCGACGGCGGTGGCGCCGAGGCCAAGAGCGAGAAGCTTCATCCGGAAGACCTTTCGAAGCGAGAGCGAGAGAGTGCTCGGACTCGTGAACCATACCCGCAATCGGCGCGCCGGCAACTTCACCCGGACGCGCGGCAGATTAAATGATCGACGGAATTCCGTGGGTCTACGCGCGCCGCTCGGCCCCGCGGCGCAGCGCACAACTCCTCGATCACGCAACGAAACTCAGCGATCTGGCGCGGCGTGTCACGGCGCCAGCTCAGGCGTGGCTCCGCTGGGGACGAGGCCTCGCGTTGCACCTCGCTTGAAAAGCTCCGCCACCGCTGCGCGGACGTCGTCTTTCATCCCACGTGTGTCTTCGTTCGCGTACATGGCGAGGTAGCGGTCGAGGCCGCGCCGGTCCAGCACGCCCCCTTCGGCTTGGAGCGCCTCCATCATCGCGTCGCGGTGGTCGAGCGCCCACGCGATGGACTCGGCGCACGCCGCGGACACCTGACGGATCACGTCCGCTCCGAGCCCGCGCCGGATGGCGTTGCCGCCGAGGGGGAGCGGCAGGCCCGTCTGCGCGTGCCACTCGACGCCGAGATCGCACACCGCGTGCAGCCCCTCGGCCTCGTAGAGGAGTCGGCCCTCGTGGATCACCACCGCCGCGTCGACCTCGCCGCGCTTCACCGCGTCGAAGACGGCCCGGTAGGGGACGATCGGGATCTCCACGGCCTCGAAATCCGGCACGAGAAGGCCCGTCACCAGCGCCGCGGTGGTGCGGCGGCCCGGGATCGCGATGCGTGCATGATGCAGCGACTCGAGCGTGCGCGGCTCACGGCTGACGACCACGGGCCCGTAGCCGCGCCCCACCGACGCGCCGTGGGGCAAGAGGAGGTATCGATCGGCGACGCGCGCGTATTGCGCCATCGAGACGGCGACGACGTCGATCTCCCCGCGCTCGGCGAGCGCGTTCAGCGACTCGGTGTCGGCGCGCGACGCCTCGAACGCGAAGCCCCGCGCCGGGACCTTCCCCTCGAGGAGGGGCATGAACATGAAGGCGTCGTCGCTGTCGGGGGAGAAGGCGATGCGAATGGTGGTCACGGCGGCAACCTAGCTCTCCGCGCGCCGTTCGCGAACCGTTTTGGCCGCGCCCGCGGCGCTCGCGGGGCATAGGGCCGCGGGCGCCGGCGCGCCAGCCCGCGCGCCGCGATCGTGGTAAGGCAGAGGCGATGCGATTCGCCACG
>JAEUKG010000160.1 GCA_016794325.1 Myxococcales bacterium
CACTCGGTGTCGAGGGCCATCGACACAAGGACGAACCCGCGCATGGAGTCGAAGAGCTCGGCGACGAGGTTGCCGAACGAGCGCACGCGGCCGCCGGTCGCCTCGCGGTCGACGAGGTTCTCGAGCTGATCGAAGACGAGCACGATCGGCGCCCCTGCCGCGGCGGTGACGGCGAGCGTGCGCAGGGCGGGCACGACGCGCTCCTCCGACAGGCCTGAGGTCACGCGCAGTCGCGCGAGCTGCGACTCTTCGAGCTCGCGACCGGAGAGCCACGCGAGCGCCGCGCGGCGCTCGCTCTTCGCCATGAAGGGGACGCCGAGGAGGCGCCGAAGCACCATCTCGTCGACCTCGGGGTAGCGATCGAGGACGCGCTCGGTGGCCCACTCGAGGAGCTCGTCGAGCTTCTTGCGGTCGAGATCGAGGCATCCGTCGAGGAACGCGCGCGGCATGTCGGGCGGATCGTCCTTGAGGTGCGCGAGGGCGCCGGCCACGAGCGCGTCGACCTGCGCCAGCGCCGGCGCCGCGTCGAGGATCGGCTGGGCGGTGTCGTACGCGAGCTGGGTGACGATCTGGTCGAGGACGTAGCGCGGCGTCATCTCGGCGCCGAGCAGCGGGCGGAGGTGCACGAAGATCGCGCGGGGCCCGAGCTTCTTCCGCAGCCGAGCGAAGAGGTGGGTCTTGCCGGCGCCCGCGGGCCCGAGCACGAGCAGGCTCTTGGCGCGCAGCTCGGCGAGGTCCTCGCGCGCGCGCTCGCGCACGTGGGCGATGGCCTCGACGATCGCGTCCGAGGCGCCGGCGTTCAAGCGCCCGAGGTCGACGAACTGCTTCGCCCACGGATCGGCGTGGTTGTGCTCGAACGGCGACTCGGCGACGCGCATCAGGGGCCTCCCCGCTTCCTCACCCACGACAAGAGCGAGCCCTGCGGGCCCGGCAGGCACAGCGCGAGGTCCTCGGGCGAGAGCCTGCCCATCCCGCTCTCGGGCCGGAGCTCGACGCGCTGGGCCTTGGCCGCCTCGAGCAGCGCCGCGTGCACCCGCGCGGCAGCGGGCGGGCCGCCCAGGGACCTCACGACGGCGGGGACGAACGAGAGCCCCGTCGCGTCGCGCGCGGCGTCGATCGCCCCGAGCAGCGCGTCGACGCCACCCGCGCGGCTCGGCTCGGCGCGCCTCGCGACGAACGGGCCGAGCGCGCCCAGGACGTCGTCGCGAAGGAGCGACGCCTTCTTCCTCCGCGCCAGCGACAGCGCGCTCCCGAGCGCCCGCATCGCGCGCTCGAGACGCGCGAGCTCCTCGGCGTCGACCGACGGCTCGGTGGCGGAGACGAGGACGAGCGCCTTGGTGCGCACCACGAGGCGGGCCTGCCCCGCGTCGCAGAGCGCGCGCGCCGCGGCCGCCGCTTCTTTGGCGCTCGCGCCGGCGACGTGTTTGGCCACCTGCGCGAGCGGGACGGCACCCGCCTCGACGCGCGCGCGGAGCTGCGCGGCGAGCGGCGTCCGCGCGCCGCGCCGGTCGACCTCGAGCCCGCGCCGCGCCACTTCGGCCAGCACGGCGTCGCGGTGCGCGGGCGCGATCCCGAGGGCTCCGAGCTTGGCGCGCGCCACGAACCCAGCCTCGCGCACCGCGACCACGACGGCGTCGGCGAGCGCGGAGAGGCGCTCGGGGTCGAGGGGAGTCGGAGGCCGCTTGCCCGCCATGGTCCGGATGCTACGCGAGGCCGGGGCGGCCGACCATGGCCGCTTCGGGGCATGGCGCGGAGCGCGACCCGAGGGGCGGACGTCAAACGCGAGTCGCGTCGTACGACTCACTCCGAGTGGAGGAGGGCCGCTCTCTTGCCAGCGGTGGGCGCGCAACGCCGAGAGCACCCTCAGGTGCGGCGACGACGGCGCGGAGGTACAACGGAGGAGATGGTGGCCAAGCCCCGCGTCCGCGCAACCTACGCCGACATCGAGGCGCTGCCGCGCCACATGGTCGGCGAGCTCGTGGGCGGCGTGCTCCACGCGCACCCCCGCCCAGCGCTCCCGCATGCGCTGGCCGCGTCGGCGCTGGGTGAAGAGCTCGGTCCGCCGTTCAAACGAGGTCGCGGTGGGCCGGGGGGCTGGATGATCCTCTTCGAGCCGGAGCTGCACTTCGGCGAGGACGTCCTCGTGCCCGACGTCGCCGGCTGGCGGCGCGAGCGGCTGCCCGAGGTCCCCGAGGCTCCCTTTTTGACGCTCGCCCCCGATTGGCACGCCGAGGTGATGTCTCCGTCGACGAGCGCGCTCGACCGCGCCGACAAGCTGCCCGTCTACGCGGCCGATGGCGTGGGGCACGTGTGGCTGGTCGACCCGCTGGCGCGCACCCTCGAGATCCTCCGCCTCGATCGAGGCTCGTATCGGCTCGTGGGCGTCCACAAGGAGGACGCCCGCGTTCGGGCGGAGCCGTTCGACGCGATCGAGCTCGAGCTCGCCGTCCTCTGGGCGCGCTGACGCGGAGGTGCCGTCGCCGGCGATTCCCTTTTTCGCCGACGTCGTGCATCCTCATCGGCATGGCGACCACGAGGACGGGGATCAAGGGGACCAAGGGCGCAGCGAAGGTGAAGAAGGGGAGGGCGGCGCCGGGCAAGCCGGGCGCGCCGGACGTGGAGGCCAAGGTCGACGCGGACGCGAAGCGGAAGTACGAGGCGCTCGTCGCGACGATCGAGACGTCCCGCGGCAAAGAGAGCCTCATGTTCGACAGGCTCTGGGAGGCGGCCGGCGAGATCGTCGCGCGGCGGTGGTACCTCGTGGGCGGCTACGAGACGGCCGAGGAGTTCTTCCGCGAGGTGATGCGGGAGGAGCCGCGGAACGCGTACCGCTTCATCCTCGTCGCGCGCTACGCCTCGCCGCGCGAGGAGGAGACGTACGGCACCACCAAGCTCCACGCGGCGCTCAAGCTCATCGAGAAGAAGGTGGGCCAGCCCATCGAGCACCCGCCGCTGCCCGTCGCGTTCGACGCCCTGCGCATCGACGTGGGCGGCAAGACGCTCGGGCTCGCCGAGGCTTCGGTCGCCCAGATCGAGGAGGCGACCCGCGCCCTCGACGGCGCGAAGAAGGTGGCCCGCGATCCGACCCAGCGCGCCCTCGAGGCGGCGTTCGCCGACGTGTCGTCGCTCGAGGCCGTGCGCGTCACCGTGAAGAACGGGCTCGCGACGTTCTCGAGCGTCCCAGTCGCTGCCTTCGGCCGCTTCGCCCAGCTCGTCGCGCGCGCCAAGCCCGACGGCGACGCGCCGGAGAGGGCGCCGGCTCCCAAGAAGGCGAGCGCCAAGAAGGCGAAGCCCAAGGGGCGCCGCCGGGGGTCGTGACATTGGTGTCGGAGGTTCTGACATCGATGTCACGACTCGGTTCGATGCCGGTCCTCGCGACCTGCGCATACGGGACGCAGAGTAGAGCCCCGCTCGCGCGGGGGAGGCCCGGTCTCCGACCGCAACGAAGCTGCAAACGGGTAGAGCCCCGCGCGCGCGGGGGAGACCAGTCCAACATCCTCGTCACGAACCACCACCTTGGTAGAGCCCCGCTCGCGCGGGGGAGACGTCCTCGCGCTCTATCGACCCGACGGGCCAGTGGGTAGAGCCCCGCGCGCGCGGGGGAGACGCAGTGCTGGTGACGACGTCCTACCGCGGGGTGGGTAGAGCCCCGCGCGCGCGGGGAGACGGGAGCTTGGCGACCGCCGCCTCGGCGACCTTGGGTAGAGCCCCGCTCGCGCGGGGGAGGACTCGCTGTTTCTGCTCGAGAACGCCCGGGAGAAGGGTAGAGCCCCGCTCGCGTGGGGGAGACAGCCGCCTGAACTCGACGCGCCACACCCACGGGGGTAGAGCCCCGCTCGCGCGGGGGAGACTCGGCCGACCACTTCGACGCGACCTCGAGACCGGGTAGAGCCCCGCTCGCGCGGGGGAGACTTCGGCTGGAAGCAGCCGATCGTCGCGGACGAGGGTAGAGCCCCGCTCGCGCGGGGGAGACTGGGCGAGCAACCCGTGGGTGTGGCGGGTGGAGGGTAGAGCCCCGCTCGCGCGGGGGAGACGGGTGACGGTCCTTCGACGCCGTGACGAGATGGGGTAGAGCCCCGCTCGCGCGGGGGAGACGTCGCTCGGGAGCACCGCGAGGCGGCCCGCTACGGTAGAGCCCCGCTCGCGCGGGGGAGACTCGTTCGCGAGCTTCGCGTCACTCGGACGGTAGGGTAGAGCCCCGCTCGCGCGGGGGAGACACCCCGTCCGGCGTGCGCCACTGCTCCGTCCCGGGTAGAGCCCCGCTCGCGCGGGGGAGACGTCGCTTTGAGCAGCCCCTGCTCGACACGCACAGGTAGAGCCCCGCTCGCGCGGGGGAGACCCGGCGCTGGTGCGTGTGCGCGGCCAGCTCGAGGGTAGAGCCCCGCTCGCGCGGGGGAGACTCTCGTCCAGCCAGTCCGACATCAGAACCCCAGGGTAGAGCCCCGCTCGCGCGGGGGAGACCGAGCCGAACAACATCAATCACATACACATCGGGGTAGAGCCCCGCTCGCGCGGGGGAGACAGCCTGACCGTGGCCGGCGGCGAGCTCGTGACGGGTAGAGCCCCGCTCGCGCGGGGGAGACTCGTCGAGGCGTCGGCCCTTGCCGTCGACCTGGGGTAGAGCCCCGCTCGCGCGGGGGAGACGCGATCCCCGCCGGGCCGGGGAGCACGGCGGGGGGTAGAGCCCCGCTCGCGCGGGGGAGACACGGGTCACCATGACGAGCCCCAGCGCTTCC
>JAEUKG010000768.1 GCA_016794325.1 Myxococcales bacterium
CGCCGCCGCCGCCGCCGGAGGGTCGCGATGCGCCGCCACCGCCGCCGCTGCGCCCGCTGTCCGCGCCGCCGCCGCCGCCGCCGGAGGGTCGCGATGCGCCGCCACCGCCGCCGCTGCGCCCGCTGTCCGCGCCGCCGCCGCCACCGCCTCCCGACGTCGGCTTGGCGCCGCTACCGCCAGGTTCGTCGCGACGGCCATCGCCGACGCCACCTCCGCCGGACCGCGACCTGCCGGGGTGGCCGCCGGAGCCGGAGCTGGAGCCGGAGCTGGGGCTGGGGTCGTCGCCCGCTCGATCCGGGCGGGGCTTGGGGCGCGGGCTCGAGGCCGGCGCGCCGCCGCTTCGATCCGCCGCGCGCTTCTCGATGGCCTCCGCCGCCATGATCTCCTCGGCCGTGAAGCCGTTCCGTTGGTAGAAGTCCATGCGCTCGTTCTGAGGCCGGGGCTTGGGCCGCGGGCTGCTCGTGGGCGCGTTCTGCTCCGCCTTCTTCTGCTCCTCTTCCTGCTTCTTCCGCTCCGCGGCGGCCTTGTCCTCGCGCTTCTTCACGGTGTCCTCGAACCACCGAATATCCTCTTGGGAATAGTTGTGGTCCCGGTAGTACTTCTCGCGCTCCTTCGCCAGGGACTCGGGGGTGACGAGGGTGAGCCCCGCCAGGACGTGAAGGATCGAGATCGCGAGCAGCATCGAGGCTCCTGTTTCCAAGAAGGGTGTCGGCCCGTCGCCCCCCGGCGTCGGGGGGGACGGTGCCCAGTCAGCCTCCGCTCAGCAACCCACGTGCCATGGAGAAATGGGCCGATTTCTAGGGCCGCCGGAGGGGTCGGCAACGCCATGCCGGCAAAGGTTCGGCGTCGCTGGCAGGCCGCACGATCGCCACGTCGCGAGCGGGGTCACCTCGACCGCCGTGGGCGCCTCTTCTTGCGCGCGGCCGCGGCGTGGAGCTCGGCCTCGGCTGGGCTCCGGGTCCGCCGCTCGGCCTCCGCGAACACCTCGTCGAAGAGCGCCTCGTAGTCGAGGTCCGTCACCACCTCGCCCATGTCACCCGCGAAGAAGGCCTCCACGCGCCCGCCGTCGGCCTCGAGGACGACGCGCTCGGCGTCGCCCTCCTCGGTCATCGCCGCGAGCTCTCCTCGCGCCCCGGCGGTCCCCGCCAGGCGCACCAGCGTCGCGATGATCCCTCCCCAGTAGAGGAACGCGTCCTCGCCGAAGCGAGCTCGGAGCGAGAGGCCCGCGTCGCCGAGATCGAAGGTGACGAAGTCGGAGCTCGGGCCCTCTCGGCCCTCCCGGCGCGCGTGACCGCGCAGGGCCTCCAGGGCGGCCGACACCGTGACGGCGTCGGTGGACTCGCTCAGCAGCGAGGCGTCGGTCCAGTCGAGCTGCTCGCCGTCGGCGAGGGAGAGCCGCTCCCAGCGCGCGCGCGCGCCCGGCGGGAAGACCACCTCGGCCCAGACGAGGACGCTGTGCCCCATCGCTCGATGGTACCGAGGGCGCGCCTCCGGCGCCGATGACCGATCGATGACCAGCAAATCCGGCGTGATCAGCGTTTGGTCATCTCGAATCGTCGAATGGTCAGCGATCGGTCATCGGAGAGCGACCGCTCGATGGAGAACCTTTCTCCATGTGTCGCTCTCTCGTGACCACCGCGGCGTTGGTGCTCGGCGCCCTCTCGCTCGGAGGCTGCTGCGAGCTCACCTCGCTCGGGTGGCGGCGCTCGAGCCCGGCGCGCGAGCGCACCATCGTCCGCCCGGTGCCCTCCGATCTGCACGCGCAGGTTCGTGCAGCCACGGCCCCGCTCGACGGCGCGATCTGCGCCCGGATCTGCCGAGCGCGCGAGGCGCTCGCGTGCGAGCGGACGTCCGATCCCGTGGACGCCCCGGACCTGGACGCCGTCATCACCTGCCGCGACCGGGTGGGCGCGTACGAGGTGCGCGTGAGCGGCGAGGCGGCGCGCACCTACTTTGGCTCGGGGCTCCAGCCGCGCGAGCGCTGCGTGAGCACGTGCGTGCGCCCGGACGCGCCGCCCGAGAGCTGCTTCGTCAGCGCCTGGGGCAGCGAGCCGGCCGTGGGCGCTCCGGCGGTCCGATGCCGGTGGATCGAGCCCGGCCGCTGCGGGCAGTGACCCGTGGTGAGCTCCCGCGCGTCGCGCGCGGATCTTCGGTGGTGCAACCATGACGATGGCGGTCGACGACGGATGATGCGCGCACACGAGGACGTCTCGGACGAGAGGGCAGCCGACGCGGAGGCCGACGACGCGTCGGACGATCTCCTCGCGCTCCTCGCGGCCCTCGGCGACGAGCGGATGCTCGGTCGGTACGAGCTCCTGACCCCCATCGGCATGGGCGGCATGGCGGTGGTGTGGGCGGCTCGCCTCTCGGGGATGCGCGGATTCTCGAAGATCTTCGCCGTGAAGACGATGCTGCCGGCGCTCTCCACGAGCCCCCGCTTGCAGCGCATGTTCCTCGCAGAGGCGAGGATCGCGTCCAGGATCAAGCACCCGAACGTGTGCGAGGTCCTCGACGTCGGCGAGGAGCGCGGCGCCCTCTACCTCGTGCAGGAGTGGGTCGACGGCGATCCGCTCTCGACGCTCGTGAGCGAAGGCGCGAGGCGAGGGGAGCGCCACGTTCCGTACGGGATCGCGGCGAAGATCGTGGCGAAGGCGGCGAGAGGGCTCCACGCCGCCCACGTCCTCCAGAAGGACGACGGGGAGCTCTACGGGGTCGTGCACCGCGACGTCTCGCCGCAGAACATCCTCCTCACGTGCGAAGGCGACGTGAAGATCGTCGACTTCGGCGTCGCGAAGGTCGCGGAGCGCAGCGATCGCGTGACGCGGTCCGGCTTCATCAAAGGGAAGGTGGCGTACCTCGCCCCCGAGCAGGTGCACAAGCACGACGTCGACGCGCGCGCGGACATCTTCGCGCTCGGCACGGTCTTGTTCGAGCTCGCCTCCGGCGCGCACCCGTTCCGAAGGGAGACGGAGCTCGCGACGCTGCTCGAGATCGGCGCGCGCGAGCCCGTGCGCCCCTCCCTCCCCGGGTCGCCGCGGACGCTGGAGGCGATCCTCGCGAGGGCGCTCGAGCGATCGCCTCAGGATCGGTATCCGTCGATGCGGGAGCTCGCGCACGACCTCGAGGAGCTCGCGATCGCGGAGGGGGTCGACGACGCGGCGCTGGAGGTGTTCGCGCGCGGTCGCCTCGGCGAGCTCCGCGCAGCGCGCGCGGCCTCGCTCCGCGCCGCCGCCGTCCAAGCCGACGCGCGACGCGCGCGCGCGAACGAGCGCCTGGAGGGCGCGGCGGAGGTCGAGCGCGCTCCACCGAGGTGGACCTCCCGCTGGGCGCTCGCCGCCGCAGGCGCCCTCGGGATCGCCGGCGCGGCCATCGCCGTCCGCGCCGCGACGCTGCAGCGATCGGCGGACGCGCGCGCGAGCGAAGCGCCGGCCGCGATCGCCAGCGGCGCTGTTGCGCGTGCGCCGTCCGCGGCACCCTCCGGCGTCGGTTCGGTCTCCGCTGCTCCGGGCCCCGCGGGCCTCGGATCGGCGCCCAGCGAAGGGGCCACGGCTCGCGGCGCGCCGGCGGCGCCCGGGACCGGCGGGCCGGCCGCGCCGCCCGCCGCGCCTCGCGTCGCCGCGGCCGCGCCCTCGACCACGCCGGCGCCCCCCTCGACGCTGGCCCGCGAGGTCGGGAGCGCGCCGGCCCCGGGAGCGCCGGACACCGCGTCGCCGCCGCGCCCACCCTCGTCGCGCGGCGCGGGATCACCGCCGCCGCCCATCTTCCGGAACCCCGACTTCTGAACGACGCGCCGCGAGCCACTCGCGGCGACCTCGAGGCACTCGCCATGATCTACCGCTTCGCAAACTTCGAGCTGGA
>JAEUKG010000774.1 GCA_016794325.1 Myxococcales bacterium
ACGCGCGGGGGCGCCTCGTCCTCGAGGGTGAGCCCGCGGGCGGAGAGCGCGGCGGCGATCGCCTCCTCCGACGGCGCCTCCTCGTCGAACGCGGGGGGCACGTGGAAGCGGTTCACGACGAAGCCGCCGCGCGGCATCCCGTGCTCCCCGAGGCGCTCCGCGAAGAAGAGCGCCTCCTGGATCGACGGCGGCGACGGCGACGTCACGAGGACGAACGCGACCTCGGGCGACCGGAGCTCGCGCTTGACCATCTCGGCGCGCTGCCGGAAGCCGCCGAAGAGGTCGTTCAGCATCCCCAAGAACTCCGCGAGCGCCTCGAGGAAGCCGGTGCCGGTGATCTTGGCCATGCCCCGAAGCACCGCCGCCGCCGACCGGGCGAGGATGTTCAGCGAGAGCTTGCCGGTGGACTGGAAGGCCTCGATCATCCACTTCACCGCCGCGGAGTCGATCATCCCCACCAGGCGATCGGGCGCGTCGAGGAAGTCGAGCGCGTTGGCGGTGGGCGGCGTGTCGAGGACCACGAGATCGTAGCGAGGGTCGGCGCGCACCGACACGAGCTTCTCCATCGCCATGTACTCCTGGGTCCCGGCGAGGGAGGTCGACATGTACTGGTAGAGCTTGTTGCCGAGGAGGCGCTCGGCCTTCTCCGGCGTCGACGAGTGCTTGTGGACGAACTCGTCGAAGGTGCGCTTCGTGTCGAGCATCATCGCCGTCAGCTCGCCCTTGAGCTCGATGCCGGCGGCCTCGAAGCGCGAGTTCTCGACCCGCGACGCCTCCGTCGACATCGTCTCGAGGCCCAGGCTCTCGGCGAGGCGGCGGGCCGGGTCGATGGTGAGGCAGAGGACCCGCCGGCCACGCTTCGCGGCGGCGACGGCGATGGCCGCGGCGGTCGTCGTCTTGCCGACGCCCCCCGCCCCTGCGGTGATGATCACCTTGCGCGACTCGACGATCTTGGCGAGGGCGTCCGAACCCATGAACGCCCCGCGTTGTAGCACACCTTCACTCGGGCATGTCTTCGTACTCGCCCTCGGCGAGGTTGTCGAAGCGCGTGTATTCCTTGTCGAATCGGACCTTGGCGGTCCCGGTCGGGCCGTTTCGCTGCTTGGCGATGATGAGCTCGGCGACGTTGGGCTCGGGCGAGTCCTCCCGGTTGTAGTAGTCGTCGCGGTAGATGAAGATGATGTTGTCGGCGTCCTGCTCGATGGCGCCCGACTCGCGGAGGTCCGAGATCTGCGGCCGCTTCGACTTCTCGCTCCGGGTCTCCACCGCCCGGTTGAGCTGCGACAGGGCCACCACCGGCACCTTGAGCTCCTTGGCGAGGCCCTTCAGGCCTCGGGAGATCTCGCTGATCTCCTGCTCGCGCGACTGCACCCCGTCCCGGCCCTTCATCAGCTGGAGGTAGTCGACGACCACGAGGCCGATGCGCCGGGTCTTGCGCCCGGTCTCGTCGACGACGTCGAACTCCGACTGGAGCCGCCGGACCTTGGCGCGCAGGTCGAGGATCGTGAGGACCGGCGAGTCGTCGATCCAGATGGGCAGCGAGCCGAGGAACGAAGCCGCCTGGGTCAGCCGGTTCCAGTCCTGCGACGACAAGAAGCCGGTGCGCATCTTGCTGACGTCGACGCGCGCCTCCGAGCACACCATGCGGTTGGCGAGCTGCTCGCGCGGCATCTCGAGCGAGAACACCGCGCAGCCGACGCCCGCCTCCTCCCAGCGCTGGTTCGGATCGTGGGCCGCCTCGCGGGCCTTCGGGCTCGCAACGTTCACCGCCACGTTGAGCACGAAGCTCGTCTTGCCCATGCCCGGACGCGCGGCGACGATGCTGAGGTCGCCGTCGTGGAGGCCGGCGGTGAGCTTGTCGTAGCGCTCGAAGCCGGTCGGGACGCCGGTGATGCGGTCGCCGCGCTGCACCGCCTCGGTGAGCGCCTTGAACGACTTCTTCATCACGTCGATGAGCCGCTCCGTCGTCTGCGACTGGCTCGTGCGCGCGATGTTGTAGATGGACTGCTCGGCGCCGTCGATGAACGACTGGGCCTCCCCGTAGTCCGTATATCCCTGCGCGGATACTCGCTGGCAGGTGAGGATCAGCTGGCGGATGCGGAACTTCTCGAAGATCGTCTGGCCGTAGGCCTGGACGTTGGCGACCGCCGGCGCCGCGTTCAGCACCTCGGTGAGGTAGCCCATGCCGCCGACCTGGGCGAGGCGCTCGCGCGTCTTCAGCCACGAGCCGACCTGCACGACGTCCACGGGCTGGCCGCTCGCCTTGAGCTCGACGCAGGCCTCGAAGATGCGCCGGTGGGCCTCGGAGTAGAAGTGCTCCGGCTTGAGGAAGTCCTGCACGCGATCGAACGCGTTGGGGTCGATCATCACCGACGAGAGCACCGCCGCCTCGGCGTCGAGGTCGTGCGGGGGCACGCGCCCCTCGACGGGGGGCGGATTCTCCACGACTTTCGGACGAGAAAACCTCACCTTGTCCACAGGCTCACCCCTCAAATGCAGCGCGCCTCGCCTCCCGTGTCCAGGTGGACGGCGGGGCGGCGAGGCGCAGAGGACCCCCGCTCGCGCGGGGGTGTTTGAACGGGCCTTACTTCCGGACGACCTCGACCTTGAGCGTCGCGGTCACGTCCGTGAGGAGCTTGACCGGGATCTCGTAGGTGCCGAGCGCCTTGATGGCGTCGGCGAGGGTCATCTTCTTGCGGTCGAAGGCGGCGAGGCCGGCGGCGTGGACCGCGTTCTCGATGTCCTTCGCGGTGACGGAGCCGAAGAGCCGGTCCTCTTCGCCGACCGGACGCGCGATCTTGATCTGGAGCGCGCCGATCTTCTGGGCGAGCTCCTGCGCTTCCTTCTTGGCCTTCTCCGCGCGGGCGATGGCGACCGCCTTGTCGTGGTTGAGCCGGTTGATCTGCGCCGTCGTCGCCGGGACGGCGAGCGAGCGGGGCAGCAGGTAGTTGCGGGCGAAGCCCGGGCGAACCTTCACGAGCTCGCCGCTCTTGCCGACGTTGTGCACGTCGCTCTGCAGGATGACCTGGATGTTGGCAGGCATGGCGGCTCCGTTCAGTGCGTGACGGTGAAGGGCAGGAGCGCGATGTTGCGCGCGCGGTTGACCGCGAGCGTCACCTTGCGCTGGTGCCGGGCGCAGTTGCCGCTGATGCGGCGCGGGACGACCTTGCCGCGCTCGCTGATGAAATACTTCAGCGCTTGCGGGTCTTTGTAGTCGATGGTCAGCGCCTTGTCCGCGCAGAACTTGCAGACGCGCTTCTTGCCACCGCGGCGGCGGCCGGGGGCGTCCTGGTTGAGGTCCGGCGTGCGGCCGAAGTCCTTGTCGTCATCCATCATCATGTTCGACATGGTCTTTCACGAGGGCGGCCTCAGGCCTCCTCGTCCTCCTTCTTGGCAGCAGCAGCAGCAGCGGCGGCGGGCGCGATCGAGGGCGCGGGCTCTTCCTCCTCGGCCTCTTCGTCGCCGAACTCGTCCTCACGCGCGCGCTTCGGCGCGTCGGGGCCCATGTCGACGAGACCGAGCTGCTTCTCGCGCGACTCCTCGGCCTCGGTGTCGGCGCCGAGCTCGAGGCGCTGGAACTTGATCTCCTCGGGGTCGACCGCGACCTCGGCGATGTCGACGCCGTCGGCGGTGACGACCGTCTGCCACTTGAGCACGGCGTCCTGCAGCTTCAGGTTGCGCTCCACCTCGTGGACGAGGGGGCCGCGGCCGACGTACTTCACGTAGACGTAGACGCCGCGCTTCTGCTTGCCGACCGGGTAGGCCAGCTTGCGACGGCCCCACTGCTCGACCTTGACGAGCTTGCCGGCGTCGCGCCCGATGACCTCGGCCACGCGACCCTGGACCTTGTCCGCGGTGTCGGCGTCGACGTCGGAGCGAAGGATGTAGATCGTCTCGTACTCCTTCGATTTCACGTATTGTGTCTGCATGATTCCTCGTGGATTCTCGGGGTGGCCCGAGGTAGCCCGTGGGACGTGGCCCGCGAGCGGGGGGAGGCGTTGTTACCACACGCTCCGGTTTTTTGAAGAGCGTTCTTTGGCGTTTTTTCAGGGCTCGCGCCCACCGCCCCCGCCCTCCGGCTCCTCGCGAGCCGGCGGAGCCGGCGGAGCGGGCGGCGCCGGCGCGCCCGCCGGCTTGGGGGCCTTGGCCGGCTTCGGGGGCTTGGGCGCGGGCTTGGGCCCGTTGACCTGGTTCATCGCCGCTTGGGGCCCGAGCTCCGCGACGCGGCTCACCGCTTCGACCGCGCGCTTCACCACGTCCGGCAGCGAGGCCCGCTCGATCGCGTCGAAATCCGACAGGACGTAGTCGGCGACGTCGCCGCGGAACCCGGGCGGCGGCCGACCGACGCCCACCCGCACCCGGGTGAAGTCGGGGCTCCCCATCCGATCGATGATGCTGCGGAGCCCGTTGTGGCCGGCGTGCCCGCCGCCGACCTTCACCCGCACCTCGCCGAACGGCAGATCGAGCTCGTCGTGGACGACGACGACCTCGCGAACGCCGATCTTGTGGAAGGCGCTCGCGGGCTGCACGCTGTCTCCGGACACGTTCATGAACGTGAGGGGCTTCAGCACGACGACGTCTTCGCCCGCGAGCGAGCCGCGCGTGAAGACGCCCGAGAACTTCTCCCGGAAGTCGGGCATCGCCCGCGCCAGCTCGTCGACCACGACGAAGCCCACGTTGTGGCGGTTCCCCGCGTACTTCTTGCCCGGATTGCCCAGGCCGACCACGAGCAACATCTCGCGCTCTCCTCGCCTCTCACGCCTCGGGCGGCGCGCGCCTCGCCGCCGGACGGCGCCGGCGCGTGAACGTGCGAAAGCGCGACCACGACGGGCGCACCCGTCGCGTCGCGCTCACGCCGGGGCGGCGCCTCCAAACGGAGGCCCCGCGCCGACTCACTTCTTCTTGGCGTCTTTGCCCGCGTCCTTGGCCGGAGCGGCGGCCTTCGCGTCCTTCGCGCCCGCGGCCGGAGCCGCGCCCGCAGCCGGAGCCGCGCCCGCGGCGGCGGCGCCCGGAACGGCCGCCGTCTCCTCGGTGCGGTCCTTCTCCGGCGCGACGACCGCGACGATCGTCTGCTCCGCCGGCAGGAGCACCTGGACGCCCTCGGCGAGCTTCACGTCCTGGACCGCGATCGCGTCGCCGAGCAGGAGGGCCGTGACGTCGACCTCGATCTTGAGCGGGATGCGATCGGGCAGGCAGCGCACCGGCAGGGTGCGGAACACCTGGCGGAGGAGGCCGCCCTTGGTGACGCCTTCGGCCTTGCCCGTCGTGAAGAGCGGGATCTGGACGTCGACGGGCCGGTCGAGCTTGACCTCGACGAAGTCGACGTGGAGGAGGTTCCGCTTGAGGGGGTGGTACGAGTACTCCTTGATCATGACGAGGAGCTTCTTCGCGCCCTCGACGGAGAGCTCGACGACCGTGTTCTGGCCGTGCTCGCTCGCGAGGACCGCGAGGATGTCCTTCGGTGCGACGCTGACGGCCATCGCCGTGAGCTCACGTCCGTAGGCGATGGCGGGAATCGCCCCCTCGGAGCGGATGCGACGGGCGCCTCCCTTGCCGGCGGCGGTGCGGGGCTTGGCGTTGACGGTGAACGGCGCGGCGGTCATGACCACTATCTCCTTGATATCCCTGCCGAATCACGAAGTTGGCAGCGAAGGGATGGCGGTTTTTAGCAAATGCGCGCCGCGAGCGGTAGGCCTTTTTGCGTGGGGGCGAGCCGCGCGCGAGGGCGCGGCGTGCGCGCAGCGTGCGGGTGGCTCAACGATCGCACAGGTGCGCGCGGAGGTGCGCGTGCATCGACGCGCTCTGCACGCCTCCGGAGCCGCCGCGGGCGCGCAGCGCCTGGCCGGCCTGCTGGCCACCGGCGAAGATCGCGATGCCGGCGGCGAAGGCGAGCACGGCGGCGACGCCGCGGACGAGCTTCTGCCGGCGCTGCGCGACCTCCGGCCGCGCGCGACGGATCGCGAGCGAGTCTCTCCTCGTTAGTTCCTCGTCCTCGTCGTCGGCGCGGACCTCGGGCGTGCGGTCGCCCTCGGCGAAGAACGCGTCGTCCCCCTCCTCGAACCCCACGGGCTCGATGTTCGGCGACGCGAGCGGCTTCACGTGGAAATCCTGGCTGCTCGGCGGAGCCGCGGAGTCGTGCGGTGGGTTCACCGCCCGGTGGGTGACGAGCGGTATCGGGGCGTTGCTGTCGGACGTGACGAGCGACGCGGGGCGGGGTTGGATCTTGCGGATGACGACCCGGCGACGCGACGACGGCGGCAACGGATCGGTGTCGACCGCAGAGGGGGACGCGGCGCGGGCGCGCTCGGAAGGACGCTTCGACGGCTCACGCGGAGGGAGGCTGGGCATGCGGGACCTCCTTGGGTTCCTCACAAGAGAACGGCGCACGTGGCCGTTCCTTGAGGGCGCTCCCTCCCGATCCCGCGGGGAGCTCCTCCGCACTCAGGCGAAGAGGGAGCTCACCGAGTCGGACATGTGGATGCGCTTGATGGCCTCACCGAGGAGCCGAGCGGTCGAGATCTGCTTGATCTTGGGGCAGGCCTTGGCCTGCTCCGAGAGCGGGATGGTGTCGGTCACGACGACCTGATCGAGCGGCGACTCGGTGATGCGCTGGACCGCCGGGCCCGAGAGGACGCCGTGCGTCGCGCAGGCGACGACCCGCTTCGCGCCCTCGTCCATCAGCGCCTTGGCCGCGCCGACGAGCGTGCCCGCGGTGTCGATCATGTCGTCGATGATGACGCACTCTTTGCCTTGCACCTCGCCGATGAGGTGCATGACCTCGCTGACGTTGGCGCGCTCGCGCCGCTTGTCGATGATGGCGATGCTCGCGTTGATGCGCTTGGCGTAGGCGCGGACGCGCTCCACGCCGCCGGCGTCCGGCGACACGCAGACCGCGTTGCCGTCGAAGTTCCGCTTGATGTAGTCGAGCATCACCGGCATCGCGTACAGGTGATCGAACGGCACGTTGAAGAAGCCCTGGATCTGGCCGGCGTGCAGATCGACCGACACGACGCGGGTGATGCCCGCGGCCTGGATGAGGTCGGCGACGAGCTTGGAGGTGATCGGCGTCCGCGGCGCGATCTTCCGGTCCTGCCGCGCGTAGCCGTAATACGGCACGACCGCGGTGATGGAGCCCGCCGACGCGCGGCGCAGCGTGTCGGCCATGATGAGCAGCTCCATCACGTGGTCGTTCACGGGGCTGCACGTCGGCTGGATGATGAAGGCGTCGACGCCGCGGACGTTCTCGTTGATCTCGCAGAACGTCTCGCCGTCGCTGAAGCGCGTGATCTTGCACTTCCCGAGCGGGGTCTCGAGATACGCGGCGATCGCCGTGGCGAGCTGCGGGTGGGCGTTTCCGGAGAAAAGGCAGACCTTCTTGAACACGCGCACGCCTCCCGCGTCGCCCGCGGCTCGCTGCGCTCACCCGATGACGGAGCGGGCGACGAGCCGGGAAATCACGGGCGATGCGAGGGCTCGTCTAGCGGCCCGGACGTTGGGTGTCAACGAGCGCCGAGCACTCCGCGCGCGCCGACGTGGCCAACCGAGCGAGTCTACTGGAGCATCGCCGCGCACTCGTTCACGGGGCCGCGCTTGCCCTGCTTGAGGCACGAGGCGAACGCCTTGCGCGCGTCGCCGCCGCGCCCCTTGTCCTGGTAGGCGGCGCCGAGGATCAGCCACGCCTCACCGTCGGTCGGATCCGCCGCGACGCTCCGCTCGCCCGCCTCGATCGCCTCGCCGGCGCGGCCACGCTCGAGCGCGCGGCGCGCGTCGGCCTTCTCCTGCGCGGCCGTCTTGGCGGGCTTGTCGCCGCTCTCGGCGGCGGCAGCCGCGGCCGCGGGGGCCGCCTTGGGCTCGTCCTTCACGTCGGCGGGCTTCACCTCCGCGGGCTTCGTCCCGTCGGCGGCCTTCGCCTCCTTGTCGGCAGCCGCGACCTCGGCCTTCACCTCCGCGGGCTTCGCCTCGGCGGCGGCGGGCTTCGCCTCCGCGGGCTTCGCCTCCTCCGGGGCCGACGGCTTCGCGGGGGCGGCCTCGACCTTCGGCGCCGCCACGGCGGCCGCCGCCGGCGCCGGCGCGTCGGGACGGTTGAGGGCGCCACGGACGAAGCCGGCGAGCCCGAGCACCGCGGCGACCGCCACGACCCACTTCACGCGCTTCGCGAAGCGGGCGCGGCGCTCGCGGACGTCGGGGTCGAGGTGGCGCGACGACGGGGGCGCCTCGTCGTGATCGTGATCCGCGAGGCCGTGCGCCGAGCTCGGCGCGTCGGGCAGGACCGGCGTGCTGTCGCCCTCGGCGAAGAACCGGTCCATGTCGACGTCGGCCGCCGGGGGAATGCTGATCTCGTCTTCGGGGATCGCAGCCACGTCGGCGGCGGGCGGATCGCTCGCGGGCGCGCGCCTCGCGCCTTGCACGCGGCGGTGCTCACCCGACTGGAGGCGCTGCTCGGGCTTGGACGCGCGGGCCTTCGACGCGACCTCGACGTCGCCGTCCGAGTCGCGATCGGAGTCTTCGACGAGCTCGAGCCGACGCGAGCTCGGCGCCAGCACCTCGGCCGCCGCGCTCGCGGCCGGAGCGTTCGACACTCGGCCCTGCTTCGCGCTCCGCTTTCCTCGCTTCTTCGCCATCGTGGGTTCCTTCGTATGGCCAGGGGGCCATCCATCCATCGCGCGGTCTACCGCGGGCGCCGTGACCAGCGCCCGCCTTCGGAAAAGCAAATCGCGTGCAAGCCTCGCGGGACGTGAATTTTGCGGTTTCCTGAACAGGCGTCAATCCATGCACGACGTGTCGATCACACTTTTCTCCCACCCTTGCACCAGTTGGCACACCTACGACCGCATACCGAAGCCGATGGCGTAGGGGGGTGTCGCACCAGCGCGGGCCCCCCGAGGGCGAGGCTGTAGTAGGGTGGCCGGGCCTGAAACGATCACCTCGCCCCCCGAGATTCGGCGGCCG
>JAEUKG010000783.1 GCA_016794325.1 Myxococcales bacterium
GCCTCGCTCCTCGGCGAGAACGTCATCGTGCTGTCGCCCGGCGTGGGCGAGCCCAGGAAGAAGGACGGCGATCTCGTCGAGACGCTGAGCGAGGGCCGGTCGATCGAGTCGCTCAAGGATCAGGTCGGCCGCATCGCCGACCTCGTCGAGAAGGTCGCGCAGCAGCTCGCCGGATCCATCGGCACCGACCAGGGCCGCGAGCAGATCAAGGCGATCCTCAAGAACCTCGCCGAGGCCACCGAGGCCATCAACCTCACCGTGCGCGAGAACCGCACCGCCCTCAAAGAGACGATCCAGAACATCGACAACATCACGCGGGCGGGCTCGCCGGAGATCCAGCGGATCCTCGAGAACGTGCGGGTCATCACCGAGGACATCAAGGTGATGCTCGCCAAGAACGGCGGGCCCGACGGGCAGTCGGGCGAGCTGCGGGGCACCATCGAGCGCCTCAACCGCGCCTCGAAGTCGCTCGAGAGCACGCTCGAGCACGCCGACAGCATCTCGGGCCGCATGGATCGCGGCGAGGGGACCCTCGGCAAGCTGAGCAAGGACGACGCCCTCATCAACGAGGTGCAGGGCGTCGCCGAAGGCGTCGGCGACTACGTCGAGCGCCTCTCGCGGCTGCAGGCGGTGGTGGGACTGCGCAGCGACTACAACTTCCTCGCCAACACCATCAAGAGCTACGTCACGCTGCGGCTCCAGCCGCGCGAGGACAAGTACTACCTCATCGAGCTCATCAACGATCCGCGCGGCAAGACGACCTTCACCCAGACCGACGTCGACACGACGAACCCGAACGACCCGGCGCACTACCGGACCATCACCACGAGCACGACCGACGCGTTCCGGTTCACGATCCAGTTCGCGCGGCGCCTCGGCCCGGTCACCGGCCGCTTCGGCATCAAGGAGTCGACCGGCGGCGTCGGCCTCGACCTCCACCTGCTGCAGAACCGCTTCGAGGTCACGAACGACCTCTTCGGATTCGGCGAGGAGATCAAGCCGCGCTACCGCCTCTTCATCGGCTACGAGTTCATCCACAAGCTGTGGCTGCTCGGCGGCGTCGACCACATCTTCTTGCCGAACCGTCGCGACTACTTCCTCGGCCTCGAGCTCCGCTTCACCGACGACGACCTCAAGTCCATCTTGCCGTTCTCGAGCGGGATCTCGACGGCGCGCTGATCGGCGCCGCGGCGCCGCGCGGCTGCGTCAGGACCAGACGATCAAGCGCGCGGCGATCAGGATGTCGAGCGCGCGGAGGACGTCGTCGGCGGTCGTGCCGCCCACCTTGGTCGCCGACGAGATCACCTCGCGCAGCAGGCGCGGCTCGGTGACGAGGGCGCGCACCCGCGCGACGACCGGCGGCCACGTCACGTCGGCGAGGGTGAAGAGCTCGTTGCCGGTCGCGCCGTCGCCGGGCTCGATCACGTCGTCGATGCGCATCCGGTACTCTTCGACCGGGACCCCCGCCGGCTTCGCCGCCTCGAGCCCCGCGAGCATCAGCGTCGGCAGATCGAGGTCGAGGGGGAAGTCGACGTGGGGCATGTCGTGGTTCCGGTAGAACGACACGTGGCCCGAGCTCCACGAGAAGATCTCGGCCACGCGGTCGCGGCCTTGCTCGCGGATCGCGCGGAAGACGTCGACCGGACCCACGAGCCCGAGCGAGATCAGCGTGTCGCCCATCCGCCCGCCGTAGCGGGGGAGCACGGCGAGCGCGAGATCGAGCTCCTCGCGCGCGAGCTTGCCGCGGCGGACGAGGTACTCGCCGAGGAGCTCGCTCGCGTTCGTCGACGCCACGTGGTGGAGCTTGCCGCTCAGGAAATACAGCTCCTTCTTCGCGCCGTCGCCGCCCTCGGCCTTGGGGCGCTCGGCGAAGAGGACGCCGGACTCCTGCTGGGCGAGGACGCGCATCAGCACCGGGAGCATCCCGCCCTGGGTGAGGTCGTCGTGGAAGTCGGGGGCGCCGGGGCCGCCGAGCTTGCCCGTCGTCGGCGTGACCGGCGCGAGGAAGCGCGCGAGGTCCTCGATCTCCTCGATCGGGCGCATCCCGCGGCTCATGTAGTCGATGCTGTCACCGCGCCCCACCGCGCCGGTCGCCAGCGCCTCCACGAGCTTGGCGAAGGTCCAAGGCCCCGCGCGCGTGCCGTCGGCGAACTTCACGAACGACGGCAACAGCGTGTATTGCCCCGTCTTCTTCTGCGAGGGCGAGCCCGCGTCGAGCTCGGCGGGGCGCGCGGGCGCGGGCGCGGGCGCGGGCGCGGGGGGTGGCGCGGTGACGGGCTCGGGCCGCACCGCGCGCATCGCGCTCACGCTCTCGCGGACCGCGCGCATCGTGTCGGTGGACGCGCCCGTGGCCTCGACCCACGCGACGCGCTGCGCGAGGTCGCGGCGCGCGACCGCAGGATCCGCCTCGAAGGGCGCGAGCGCCTGCGCGAACTCGGCCGCCGACGCGTACCGATCCGACGGGCTGCGCGCGAGCGCCTTCTTCATCACGTCGTAGAGGCCGCCGGGGAGGTCCTCCTTGAGCGCGTCGAGCGCCTCGGTCTTGCAGTCGCGGATCGCGAGCAGCACCGCGAGCTGCCCGCCGCCCGGGAAGAGCGGCTGGTTGAGGAGCATCTCGGCGAGCACCGTGGCGAGGCTGAAGAGGTCGGCCCGGTGGTCGGCGTCCTCGCCCGCCACCTGCTCGGGCGCGAGGTAGGCGAATTTCCCCTTGAGCACCTGCCCGGCCTCGCTGCGGAGGCTCATGCGGGAGAGGGAGCGCGCGATGCCGAAGTCGCCGAGCTTCACCCTCCCGTCCTTCGACAGGTAGATGTTCGAGGGGCTCACGTCGCGATGCACGATGCCGAGCGGCTCCCCGGTGGCGCCCCTCGCGTTGTGCACGCTCTCGAGCGCGCGGAGCACCTCGTGGGCCACGTGCACGCTGACGCCGGTGGAGAGGGTCTGGTTCTCCTGGCGCAGCCGCCGGAGGAGGCGGTAGCCGTCGACCCCGTCGATGTACTCCATCGCCAGGTACGGCTCGCCGCTGTCGTCGACGCCGGCGTTGTACACCGTCACCACGTTCTCGTGCTCGATCGCGGTGTGGAGCTTCGCCTCGCGCTCGAACATCGTGCGCCCCTCGGCGTCGGCGGCGAAGTGAGGCAAGAGGCGCTTGACGATGACGCGCGGCGGCAGCTCGCTCGTCGCGTCGGCCGGCCGCGCGAGGTACACCTCCGAGGTCCCGCCGACGGCGAGGCGAGACTCCAGGAAGAAGGGGCCGAAGCGGAGCGGCGACGAGGTCATGTCTTCTGCGAGCGGTCCCCCCGCAGGCTCCGCGCCGTTCCCAGGGGCTGGGGGTCGAGAGCGCGGCGCGACGGAGGCGGAGCCAAAGGGGCCGTCCCACGTTACCGTGGCCGGCGCGCCCTTGTCGATGCCTCCAAAGCACTTCATTTCCCTCGCGATTTCGGGTAACGGGAGGGCATGCCACAGGACCCGGTTCGGGCGTCTCGCTGGTTGTGGGGGGTCGCTGCTGCGTCGTCGTTCCTCGGGCTGATGGTGGCCTGCGACGCCTGCAAGACGAACCCCGTACAACCGCCGCCGCGCTCCGGCGACGAGAAGCCGACGGTCCGCCTCTACCTCGTGAGCGACGTCGCGGGCGCGCTCGAGCCCTGCGGCTGCGTCAAGGATCAGCTCGGCGGGCTCGATCACGCGGCCGCGTACATCACGTCGCAGAAGAGCGCGGCGCCCGCCTACGGCCTCGTCTCCGCGGGGCCGCTCTTCTTCATGGACCCGGAGCTGACGGGGGAGAAGGCGGCCCAAGATCGCATCAAGGCCGAGACGATGGCGGCGGCCCTGAAGGGCCTCAACTTCGTCGCGTTCGCGCCGGGCAAGAACGAGTGGGCCGGAGGGGCGTCCACGCTCCAGAAGCTCGTGCCTGCGAGCGGCGCCTCCATGCTCGTCGCCAACGCCGAGGGCGCGCCGGGCGCGGTCAAGAGCGTCGTCCGCGAGATCGGCGGGGTGAAGATCGGCTTCGTCGGCGTCGCGTCGTTCGACGCGCCCAAGGACTCGGGGCTCGAGCTCCGCCCGCCGGAGGCCGCGGTGAAGAGCGAGGTCGCCTCGCTCAAGAAGGCCGGCGCCCAGGTGCTCGTCGCCCTCGCCGCCACCGGCCGCGGGCCCGCCAAGCGCCTCGCCGACGTGGTGCCCGAGCTCGCGATCGTCCTCGTGGGGAGCCCCGGCGGGTCCGGCGAGGTCAACACCGAGGCGCCGCCGGTCGAGCGCGTGGGCAGCGCGCTCGTCGTCGAGACCGGCAACCACCTGCAGACGGTGGCGGTGGTGGACCTCTACGTGCGCGACGGGTCGACGACGTTCGCGGACGGCACCGGGGTCGAGCGCGCCGCCAAGCGCGCCGAGCTCACCCGCCGCATCGACGATCTCCGCAAGAAGATCGCCTCGTGGGAGGTCGACGCGCGCGTCGCCAAGGCCGACATCGAGGCGCGCAAGAAGGACGTCGAGAAGCTCGAGGCCGAGCGCGCCGAGCTCGACAAGCAAGCGCTGCCCGACAAGGGGAGCTTCTTCCGCTATTCGATGCAGGAGGTCCGCGACAAGCTCGGCAGCGACCCCGGCGTGAAGGCCCAGCTCGCGACCTACTACAAGCAGGTCAACGACGGGAACAAGGCGGCCTTCAAGGACCGGCGGCCCAAGGCGCCCGCCGCCGGCGAGCCCGGCTACGCCGGCATCGACGCGTGCACCAACTGCCACGACGACGCCCGCGCGGTGTGGGACAAGACCGCGCACGCGCACGCGTACAAGACGCTCACCGACACGTTCAAGGAGTACAACCTCGACTGCGTGAGCTGCCACGTCACCGGCTACGACAAAGCCGGCGGCAGCACCGTCACCTTCGTCGACGAGCTCAAGAACGTGCAGTGCGAGGTCTGCCACGGCCCGGGCTCCCTCCACGCCAAGGCCCCGGCGAAGGTGAAGATCCCGATCGCGAAGCCGAGCACCGACACCTGCGCCGCGTGCCACCACCCGCCGCACGTGCACGAGTTCGACGGCAAGGCCAAGGTCGAGCTGATCCTCGGCCCCGGCCACGGCAAGCCGAAGAAGTGAGGCGCGGGCCGCGGGGCCCGGTCAGCCGCCTCCGCGCGGGGCGGCCGCGCGCGCGGGGAGCCAGCGCCCGCGGAGATAGACGAACACGTACACGAGCGCGCTCGCGCCGCCGGTGACGGCGACGCAGCGGAAGAGCGCGTCGAGCGAGCCGTGGAGCGCGGCGACGACGAGCAGGCTCAGCGGGAGCTGGACGAGGAGGATGACGACGAGGTCGATCACGAGCGTCGTCCGCGTCGCGCCCGCGCCCACGATCGAGTTGCCGAGCACGATGCCGGAGCCGATGCCGAGGTAGGCCGGCGCCACGATCACGAGGTAGCGCATCGCGACCGCGACCGGCGCCGCCTCGTCGTCGAACGCGCGGAGGATCGGCTCGCCGTAGCGGACGGCGAGCACCGCGAGGAGCGCGCTCGTGGCGAGCCCGTAGCCGGTGGCGACGAGGCCCGCCTTGCGCGCGCGGTCGCCCTGGGCGGCGCCGACGTTCTGGGCGACGAAGGTCTGGGCGGCGCTGCCCCAGCCCATCGCGACGAAGAGCACCATCGTGTCGAGCCGGAACACGAGGCCCATCGCGGTGGTGGCGGTCTGATCGGTGGGCGTCGTGAAGTAGCGCGCGACGAGCGAGCTCACGAGGAGCATCGCCCCGATGCGCACGACGAACTGCGCGCTCGAGGGCCAGGCGAGGGCGAGCACGCGCCGGATCTCGGGCCACTCCGGCCGCCGCGCCCCCGCCGCCGGCACCACCGAGAAGCGCCGCAGGAGGACGACGACCATCGGCACCAGCGTCAGCGAGCGCGCGAGGAGCGTCGCCCACGCCGCCCCCATCATCCCCATCGCCGGGATCCCGAGCGCCTTGGCGACGCCGGTGAGGAAGGCGAGGTGAGGGGGCGCGGGGCCGGGCCCGTAGATGAAGAGCACCGCGACCGCGATGTTGACGACGTTGCCGCCGAGCATGAGCGCGACCGGCGTCTTCGACGAGCCGAGCGCGCGCTGGATCGCCGAGAGCTGGAGCAGGAAGAAGATCGAGAAGCTCCCGCCGACCATCACCCGCAGGTAGCGAATGGCGACGTCGGCGACGGCGCCCTTCGCGCCGATCACGTCGCGCACGATCACGCCCGAGCCGAAGAGCCCCACGAGCCCGAACACCACCGACAGCGCGAGCACGATCAGCGTCGACTGCCACGCCGTCCGCCGGACGCCCGCGTCGTCCCCCGCGCCCTTCGACTGCGAGACGAGGACGCCGGCGGCGGTCGAGATGCCGTAGGTCAGGATCGTCCCGAGGGCCGCGAGCTGGTCGCAGAGCCCGAGCGCCCCCACCGCCGCCCCGACCTCCTCCGGAGGCAAATGCGCGACGAGGTAGGCGTCGGCGAGGTTGAAGGTCGTCTGCAGCGCCCCGCCCAACGCGAGGGGTCCCCCGAAGCGCAGCACCTCCCAGGCGATCGGCCCTTCGAGGATTCGCTTGGTGCTCATGGACGAGGTCGATGGTTAGCACGCTCACGACCTCCCCGAGGGGTCGGACTTCACCCTACAAAAGCGCCCCGAGCAGTTGCCGGGCGTTCAGGGTTGGGGTTATGAACAGCCCGTGGCCACGGACGACAAGAGCGCAAAATCTGCGTCCAGCAGCGGGGGAGCCCCTGCCGCTTCGATAAGCCCTTATTTCGACCGACCGGGTCGGCGTGAGGTCCTGAAGCGGGTCGGGGCGACGGCGGCGGTGCTCGGCGGCGCCGCGGTCGTGGGTCGCGTCGTGTGGGATCGCGGCGGCTTCGGCGCGGCGTCCCTCCAAGGCGCCCGCCAGGTGCGCGACTACCGCATCAAGGCGGCGGCCGCGCAGGAGCACGCCGAGCTCGCGATCGCGCGTGCGAAGGCCGAGGAGGCCGCGAGCGCCGAGGTGCTCGTCAAGCGCGCGCTCGAGGCGATGGGCGGCATGAAGCGCTTCGTGTCGCGCGGCGACGTGGTCGTGGTCAAGCCGAACATCGGCTGGGATCGCGCCCCCGTGCACGCCGCGAACACGAACCCCGACGTCGTGGCGGCGGTGATCAAGCAGGCCTTCGACGCCGGCGCGAAGCGCGTCGTCGTCGCCGACGGCTCGTGCAACGACCCGCACCGGTGCTTCCAGCGCTCGGGCATCTGGCGCACCGCCTACGCCCTCGGCGCCGAGGTCGTCCTCCCGGCCGAGCACCGCTTCCGCACCACCCGCATGAAGGGGGAGGTGCTCGACGAGTGGCCCATCTTCACCACGCTCGTCGACGCCGACAAGGTCATCAACGTCCCCGTCGCCAAGCACCACAACCTCGCCAAATACACCGCGGCGATGAAGAACTGGTACGGCGTCCTCGGCGGGCGCCGCAACCGCCTCCACCAGAACATCGACACGTCGATCGCCGATCTCGCGACGTTCATGCGGCCGTCGCTCGTGGTCGTGGACGCGATGCGCGTCCTCATGCGCAACGGGCCCCAGGGCGGCAACATCGACGACACCAAAGAGATGAACACGGTCTTCGCGACCGTCGACCAGGTCGCGGCCGACGCCTTCGGCTGCACCCTCATCGGCCAGTCTCCGGAGAACCTTCCGTACCTCAAGATGGGGCAGGAGCGGGGCCTCGGCACGATGGCGTGGCAGTCGCTCCGCGTGAGGGAGGTCTGATCGTGGCCGCGACGCCCACGACCCCCACGACGCCCGAGCGGCGCGGCGCGCACGCCGGGGTCTCGCTCGACGTCGCGAACATCGACGTCCGCGACGCCGCGCTCCTCACCGACGGCCACGCCGAGCCTATCCCGTGGCGGACAGGCGAGGTCGGCGTCGTCCCCGCGCTCGACGCCGCGCTCGCGGTGCCGGCGCCCGCGCGCGCGCCGAAGGCCGCGTCTGCGCCGCCTGCGGCGCCGAAGGCGGCGCCCGCGACAGCCGCCGCCGACGGCGCCGACGCCCCCGCCGCGCCCGCCAAGCCCGAGCGGCCGAAGAAGAAGGACCCGAAGCTCCCCGGCTCCGGCATCCCGGCGCGCGCCAGCATCCGCGTCCTCGTGTGGGTGCGCCGCGTGTCGCAGGCGACGTTCCTCGGCGTCTTCCTCTACTTCCTGTTCCAGACGGCCTTCCGCGGCAACTTCGCCGCGAACGCCGACACGCCGGTCCGCCTCCCGCTCCCCGTCGAGGCCTTCCTCCTCGCCGATCCGTTCGTGGCGGCGATGACCGTGCTGTCCACCCACACGGTGTACCGCGGCCTCTTGTGGAGCGTGGGCCTCCTCGCGCTCACCCTCGTCTTCGGGCGCGTGTTCTGCGGCTGGATCTGCCCCTTCGGCACGCTGCACCACTTCTTCGGCTGGCTCCTCCCTTCGCGCAAGGGGCGCGGCGCCGCGCGCGTCGAGGCCAACAAGACGAAGGGCTACCAGCGCGTGAAGTACTACATGATGTACGCGTTCCTCCTCGCGTCCATCGCCGGCAGCGCCATCGGCGGCCTCTTCGATCCCATCTGCGTCGCGGTGCGGTCGATCGGCCTCGGCGTCGTCCCCGGGCTCCAGTACCTCGGCGGCCGCGGCCTCGGCGCCGCGCAGAACGTGCCCGTGCGCCCCATCCAGGCGGCGGCCGACCACTCGCAGGACTTCCTCGCGCAGACGGTGTGGCAGAGCAAGCAGTTCTACTTCCACCAGACCTGGCTGATCCTCTTCTTGCTCGTGGCCGTCTTGTTCATGAACCGCTTCATCCCGCGGTTCTGGTGCCGGGTGCTGTGC
>JAEUKG010000811.1 GCA_016794325.1 Myxococcales bacterium
TGGCCTTGACGCCGCCGAGGACGCGTCGAGGCTCGGGTGAGCCCGAGCGAGCGAGCATTTCCCCCGCTCAGCCCGCGCACGCCGGCGGACGCGATGGCGTGGCTCGACCGGGAGCTCGACCGGAGCAAGGCACTCGCCGAGGACGTCGTGCTCCTCGCACACCACGACCCGCGCGGCGGGCACAAGGCCACCGACTGGGGCTACTACTTCGAGCAGCTCGAGTACAATCCGCGCGCCCACCGCACATTGGGGTGGACCAGCGTCCAGTCGCCCGAGAAGACACGAGTCCAGACGCCCGGACGACGAGGTCCAGGCGTCCGGACCTCGCGCTCACCGCGGCCACGGCCGTTGCCTTCGCGCTTCGAGCCTCGCCCTTCGAGCTGCGCGCTTCGCCCTTCGCGCTTCGCCCTTCGCGCTTCGCGCTTCGCCCTTCGAGCTTCGCGCTTCGCCCTTCGAGCTTCGCGCTTCGCGCTTCGCCCTTCGAGCTTCGCCCTTCGCCCTTCGCGCTTCGCCCGTTGCGCTGCCCGACCTCAGGGCGCGAACTTGTTGTCGTCCTCGCCGAACACCGCCACCAGGTGGATCCGCGAGAAGTCCTCGAGCAGCTTGTTGTAGCTCTTCGGCGCCCGGTCGTAGTCGAGCATCGCGCGGTACAGCGTGAGCGCCGTGTCGCCGTTGTCGCCGTAGGCGGGCAGGGCGTTCGCCACGATGTCCATCGTCTTCGTGCCCTCGGGGTCCACGTCCTTGCCGTTCGCGGCGATGTGCTTGTCGTGCAGGCCGGTGCCGAGGTACGCGAACGTCTGGCAGCCGTTCAGGTACACGAGCTGGTACTTGCCCTTCGCGACCTTCGTCTTGGCCGCGAGCGCGTTGATGTTCTTCCCGAGGCCCGAGTGGCCGCTGTACACGAGGAGGTCCGCCTTCTCCGACAGCGGCGCGTAGCGCTCGTCGAAGTCGCGCCCCGTGTCCGACACCGCCTCCACGAGGATGCCGGTGATGGTGACCTTGCGCTCGCGACCGCCGACCGTGACCTTGCCGGTCACCGTCGCGTCCTTGATGATCGACGACGACGCGCGGTTGTCGGTGCGCTTCGCGTCCACGAGCGAGCGGCCGGCCTGGGTCAGGAAGTTCTCCATCTCGCGGGCGCCCTCGTCGCTCGGCGTGTTCGACGAGATGATCCCGAAGACCCCGACCACGTCGAGCGAGTCGTCGGCCCACACCTGGTCGTATTCGGGGTATTTGCCCTCGGTGGTCTTCGGGTGCTTGGCCACCGTCGCCTTCGCCGCGTGCACGTCGGCGGCGTCGAGGGTGCAGCCCGTCGCCTTGGGGTCGAAGTCGTGCCAGAAGGTGTCGCGGCCGTACTCGTTGCGCCCGCACTTGCCGTCGTACTTCGCGTTGAAGGCGTCGAGCTTGGTGACGTCGAGCGGGAGCGGCAGATCGTAGGTCGCGGGCACGGTCGCGCCCTTCGGCCACACCACCGGCAGCGCGGCGGCGTACGAGATCGTCTTGGTGTCACCGGAGACCGACTCCTCGACGCCGCTCAGCGTGACCATGCCCACCTGCGCGTTCGCGCGGATGCTCGTCGTCAACATGCCCTGCACGTACTGGAGCTGCGAGACCACCGCCTGGCGCGCGGCCTCGTCCTTGTCGGCGACCACCTTGCCGGTGAACTTGAGCTCGAGCACCGTGCCGTCGTTGCTCGTGATCGCGTCCTCGGTCCCCGTGTCGTCGGCGGCGGCCTGGGAGCAGCCGACCGCGGCGGTGGCGGCGAGGAGGAGGGCGGAGAGGAGGGCGCGGGAGGAGGTCTTGGACATCACGAGGCGCCAAGAGTGCAAGGGGTAGTCCATTGTCCTACACCAGCTCCACGCAAAGGTTTCGCGCGGTTGGAGAGGTCAGGGCGCGGAGGAGGCGGATCCCTGAGGATCCACCTGCGGCCTCGCGGATCGCGCCAGCTCGGCCTTGAACGCCGAGGCGGCGCGGGCGTCGAGCGCGCCCGCGCGGAGGACGATGCGCCCGCTCGCGTCGACGACGAGGGTCGCGGGGACGGCGCGCTCGCCGAGCGCGTCGGCGAAGCGAAAGTCCTCGTCCACATAAACGGGATAGGGCATCGCCCGGCCCTGACGGAAGCGGGTGACGTGATCCGCGCTCTCGCCGACCGCGATCGCCACGACGCTCCCGCCGTGCTCCCGGGCGTAGGCGTCGAGGCGGGCGAGCTCGGGGATCTCGTCGCGGCACGGCTCGCACCAGGTGGCCCACAAGCTCACGAGCGCGGGGCGACCGGCGACGAGCGCGCCGAGCCGCGGGGCGCCGGCGTCGAGCGGGCGCACCTCGAGCGAGGGGAGCGACGTCGCCTTCGGCGCCTGGGGCGTGGGCGTGCACGCCGCGACGACGAGCGCGGCCGCGCACGCGCGCGCGAACCCCCCGAGGCCGGTCAGAAGCGGAGCGCGGTCTGCCACAGCCCCACGTTTACCGAAAGGCCGTCGGTGCGCCAATAGCGCTCGAAGCCGAGCTCGAAGCGGAGCTCGCGCAGGCTGCCCACCGGCGACTCGAAGGTGACCTTGCCGCCGACCGCGTGGGCGTCGAACCGCGCGAGATCGCTGTCGGACGCGCGCGGGAACGCGTCGGGTCGCGCGCGGGTGGTGAAGAAGTCGACGCCGCTCTGGGTGTGGAACCGGTACGACGCGCGCGCGCGCAAGAACGAGGTGAAGCGCTGGTGGAGCTGCACCTCGGTCGTGTTGGCGACGAGCCCCCAGTCGTCGGCGTACACCCGGTGGTAGCCCTTGAGCGCGCCGTCCCACGGGAGCCACTGGGCGAACCGGGCCGAGAGCGCGTGGCGGGTGCGCACGCGCGGCAGATCCTCGTTGCCGCGCTTGTCGTAGTCGAAGGGCACCGTGTTCCAGGTGTTGCCGAGGGTGCCGTATTGCACCGAGAGGCCGTAGCTCGCGTGGACGACGGTGGCGGGGCCGAGGAGCTGGGTCGCCCCGAGCGTGCCGTGGGTGGTGGTGCGCGAGCTGCGGCCGAGCCGGTGGCCGACGGGATCGTAGGTGTCGAACCAGTCGTACGTGTGGCTCGCGCTCCCCGACACGGTCGCGTTGTCCTCGGCGAGCGACTGGGTGCCGCCTCCGGCGACGGTCCACGCGCGGAAGTTCTCCTCGATGTGGAACGCGCTGCGGAGCGTGGCGTCCGTGCCGCGCCGCGCGGTGTAGGTCGACGTCCAGTCGAGCGTGCCCGCTTGGTTCTGGCGCGAGGCCTGGCTCATCACGTCCGGCGGCTTGCGCCGGACGTCGGTCGCGTTGGCGGAGGCCGACGTGACGACGTCGAGCGGGACCCAGACCCGGTGGACGAGCCGCGCGCTCTGGCGCACCTGGAGGAGGATCTGCGGCGAGAAGACGGTGAGGCGCTCCGACCCCGGATCGTCGATCCTCTCGGCGGCCTGCGACTGGTAGCCGCGGCCCTCTTGCTCGTAGGCGGTGAGCGCCGTCTCGAGCGCCTCGACGCGCGGCCGATCGCGCGCGTCGTCGGCGCGCGCGGCGCCGGGGAGCCACGCGAGGCCGAGCGCGACCGCGCCGGCGATCGTCGAGCGGCGGCGGGTCACTGGCAGCCGCACCCGCCGCCCGCCGCCGCGCCGTCGCCGCCCGCGGCTCCTTCGCGTGTATTGTACAGCTTTTGCTTGCGGTAGGCCTCGAGCGGGTCGTCGGTGAGCGACATCATCGGGTCGGCGAGGCGGGCCCGGCGGTTCTGGGGGACGATTGTGCAGCCCGAGAGCGCGAGCGCCGCGAGGAGGAGGGCGACGAGCGATCGGATCAAAGCGCACCTCCCACCTGGGCGCCGGCGAGCCCCGGCGCGACGAGCGGCGAGACGTGCACGCGCCCCGCGCGCTCGCGCGGCGCCCGCGATCGCAAGACGTCGAGCACCCCCGCGGCCCCCGAGAACACCGAGAGCGTCCAGAAGCCCGCGTAGAGGTACTGGACGCCGATCGGCGAGCGGCGCTGGACGTCGGGGTAGGAGGCGAAGACGGGCACCATCCCCGCCTGCGCCGCGAGCGGCGGCAGCGCGAAGAGCGCGCCGCGGCCCCACTCGCCGAGCGCGCCGTGCGCGAGGATCGGGCCGACGACGAAGCCGCTCTGGGCGACGAAGACGCCGGCGTTGCGGACGCCGAGGTCGTGGCCGCGGGCCATCATCAAGGTCCCCACGCCGAGCGGCGCGAGGGCGGTGACGGCGCCGAGGGCGGCGGCGAGGGCGGGGGTCGCGTCGTCGTCGGCCTCGGCCGCGCGGGCGGTCCGCGGCGCGAGGGACGCGGCGAGGACGAGCGGGGCGACGGCGGCGAGCCTCCGCAGAGGCCCTCGAGCCCTCGTCGTCGCGCTGGGAGCCAGCCTCGTCCGCGCGAGGCGGGCCGAGGCGGTGGGCCGTTTCGACGTGCAGAACATGCGGCTACGCATCCTACGCCTTGCGCGCAGGTCTGCGGCTGGCGATGATGCACGGGTGAGCTCAAGTCGCTGGCTGTTCGGCGGCACGTCCGCGGTGTTCCTCGGGGGTTGCGTCGCGATCGCGGGGGTCGGTGACTTCAGCGTCGACCCTTGTCTCGCGCCGGGTCTCGCGCCGGGCGCGTGCGTCGACGCGGGCCTCGACGCCCCGGCCCTGCCCGACTCCACGGCTCCCATCGACGCGGGCGTGGACGCCCCGGTCGACGCGCCCGTCGACGCGCCGATCGACGCGCCGCCGCCGCCGTCGCCCGGGCTCTCGGCGATCACGCTCGGAGGCACCGGCGTCGCGGTGGGCCGCCCCATCGTCGCCACGCTCACCACGCGCGACGACACCGGCAACAAGGTGCCGCGCACCGGCGCCACGGTCGTCTTCACGTTCAACGGCGGCACCAGCAAGGTGAAGGTGGGGCCGATCACCGACGACGGCGACGGCACGTACCACGCGACGCTGACCGGCGACGTCGAGGGCACCCCCATCGGCGTCTCGGCGACGCTCGACGGCGCTCCGCTCAAGACGCCGGCGGCGCCGCTCCGCGTCGTCAACCGCGTGGCCGCGGGCCTCGTCGTCGCGCTCGACGCGGAGAACGCCGACGGCGCCGGCAACCTCGGCTCGAAGGGCTGCCCCGCCGCGGGCGCGACCAAGTGGGTGAGCCTCGGGGCGACGCCGTACAACGGGACGCTCGCGGGCATGGGCAACAACTGCGGCGCGGGCTCGGGCTGGGCGGGCGCCGGAAAGCCCGGGGATCCGGCGTACCTGTCGTTCGACGGCG
>JAEUKG010000814.1 GCA_016794325.1 Myxococcales bacterium
GCGCGCGGGCGAGATGATCCTCGTGCACACCCACGTGTGGCACCGCTCGGCCCGCAGCACCACCGGCAAGCCTCGGCGGGCCCTCACCGTCTGCTACATGGACGCGGCGACGCGCTGCCTCCGGAAGAAGCGCGCGCCGCGGAGCTTCTTCCGCGTCTTCGAGCGCGAGGGGCCGTGACGTCCGCGCCGCCGCCCTCGTCCGAGCCCGGCGCGTGGATCGAAGGCCTGCCCTCCGAGGCGCGGGGCTTCGTGAGCCACGCCCACGATCGCGAGGCCGTGTTTCGGCTCGCGCGCCTCGCAGGGGCCGCCGAGGCACGGCGCGCGCTCGCGCGGCTCGCCGTGAGCCCGGTGGAGCGGCGGGTGGACGACGAGCTCGTCCTCGCGGGGGTGGAGCTCGCCGCGGGCGACCACGCGGCCGCGCGCGCGCGCCTCGCCAGGCTCCCGAAGAAGCTGGTCGCGCTCCAGGGCGAGACGCTCTTCTTCTTGCGCCAGCACCTGGATCTCGCGGCGGGCGTCGAGCTCCCCGCGCGGCGCGCGATGGCCGCCCTCGCCGCGCTCCCTCGCCACGCGAGCGACGAGGTCGAGTCCTACGCGGCGTTCCTCCTCGCGGGGGCGGCGCTCGACCTCGCCGCGCCCTTGCCCGCCGGCCTCTTGCCCCGCTGGATGCGCGACCCCGCCGACGACGTGCGCGGCTACGCCCAGTGGCTCCGGTGCCGCGACGAGGCGCCGGCGGACGAGGGCGACCGCGCCCGCGACGCAGCCCAGGGCGCCGCCCTCGCCCGCGCCGCCAACCGGCTCGACCTCGCGGCCCTGCTCGAGACGCGGGCGGGACAGCTCGCGGCCCATCGCAGCGCGCCGCCCGGCCCCTACCGCCGCTGACGCGCTCGCGACCGAGCGACTATCCGAATTGTCTCAGCGCGGCAGCGGGCCGAGGATCGGGCCGCGCTGCGCGGGGGCGACGTTGGCGTCGATGGGCTGGGCGTCGCGCGCGGCCACGCGCGAGGCCTGGGTGAGGAGGTCGGGCTTCACCACCACGTCCAGCGGGCGGCCGGAGATCGACGAGTGGCACGCGCCGCAGAGCGAGTCGAAGAACTTGGGGGTGAACGACTGGTGACCGTATTCGCCGGGCGCGAAGTGGATCGACTCGCGCTGGAAGCGCGGGAGGTTCTTCTGTCGCGAGAGGTCGGTGTCGGGCACCTTGAGGAGCACCGGCAGGCCGCCCGGGATCCGCACCTTGACCGAGCCGTCCTCGGCGAGCGGCGCGCGGCCGAGCAGGCGCCGGCGCACGTAGACCTTGCCGTAGGCGTCGGTGGCGACGTTCGCTCCCCCGTTGTCGTTCGACGTGACCTCGAGCGGCGGGGGCATGTCTTCGTAGATCTCGAGGTAGTCGTACTTCTCGACCACGCGCCCGGTGGGCGTGTTCTGGAAGAGGAGCGACGCGAACACCGGCACGCTGAGGACGGTGATCTCGGCCTCGGACTTGCCGGGGTAGACCACGGTGTGGCCGTTGGGCTCGTCGAGCGCGGAGGCGAAGATGGGGCGAGGCACGCGGGTGTAGATCGCCGCCGCCTCGACCTCCGCGGTGCCGGCGTCGCCGAGGAGCTTGGTCTTGCCGCCGCGGATCGGGTCCATCACGTACACGTCGTAGTCGCCCCCGAACGTCGCGGCGTCGGTGGCGGCGCCGAAGGAGACGAGCATGCGCCCGTCCGGCAGCGGCGACGGGGTGGCGTACGATCCGGTGGTCGCCTCGCGCGGGCGACCCGAGCTCGTCGGATCGGGGAAGCTGAGCGATCGGAGGAAGAAGCCGGGCACCGGCGACGACGGCGACGCGGGGTCGATCACGCTCGGATCGATGACGTAGTCCTCGGGCTTCTTGCTGGTGAAGTCGATGCCGATCGAGCGGTTGAAGACGGCGACGGCGCCGCCGGAGTGCGCGGCGCCCGGATCGCTGAACACCGTCGCGAAGTTCTTGTCGGCGAGCTCGACGACGCTCGATGCCTGGAGGTAGCCGATGGTGGCGCGCTGCGCGTAGAGCGGGTGGTAGTCGCCGCCGTCGAGGTTGATGCGGCGGAGCGCGAGCTGGTAGAAATCCTGCGCGCGCTTCTCGGCGGTGAAGATCACGCGCCCGTCGCTCATGAAGCTCGGCTGCCGCTCCATGTTGAGGAGGTAGGTGAGCTGGCGGATCCGGTTCTTGCCCGGGGCGCCGGGGTCGGGCTCGAGGACGTAGAGGTTCGAGTTCGGCTTCTGGGGATCGGCGGGCGTGCGCTGCGGGCCCGAGTAGTCGGCGGCCCCCGTCTGCGCGTTGCCGCGCGTCGACGCGAAGACGATCCGCGGTCGCCCCTCGGGCCCCGGCGGGCTGTAGGTCGGATCGAAGTTGTGGACGAGGAGGCCGTTCTGCGACGGCGGGCCCGCGGCGATGTCGGCGACCTTCGCGCACGCCGAGCCGTCGGCGTTCATCTCGTAGACCGCGAGGGGCTCGCTCGCGGAGGACCGCGCGCCGAAGGCGATCTTCTTCCCGTCCCACGACACCTGCGGTCGCCGGATGTCGGCGGTCGCGGCGGCGAGCCCGCACCCCGCGGTCACGCTCTTGTCCTCGCTCGCGGTGAGGGCGCCGCCGGCGCCGGCCGCGAGCCGTGCGATCCGGAGGTCCGCGCCGGGGCTGTAGACGTCGAAATCCTGAGGGCGATCCTGGCCTTGGGGGATCGGTCGCTTCACGTACACGACGCCGGTGAGCGGGTCGGGCTTGCGCGCCACGCGCTCGCGCTTGATCCACTCGGCGAGCACGCAATACGCCGGGATCTTGTCGAGGTCGCCGTTGTCGTAGTCGTACGCGGGGTTGGCCTTGGCGCACAGGTCGAGGTTGGCGGTCACGCCGCCGAAGTCCTCGAGGAGCGGGCCGCCGCGGTGGGCGATGCCCGTCGCCTTGTCGCACCCGCCGACGCTGCAGACCTCGGGGCGGTAGAGGTTCTTGCGGATGATGCGGCTCGCGTTCGGGTCGTCGCTCTCGGGGGCGATCTGGGCCACCGACAGGTCGTAGTTCTTCTTCGTCGCCGAGAGCGAGAACGCCCCGCCGGTGCCGCCGCGGAGGCGGTAGTCGTGGAACATCACCGCCGAGTGGCACTGGAACATCATGCAGCCCTTCTTCGCGAGGATGGGCTGCACCTTCCGCGCGAAGAACATGAACTCCGGCGTCTGCGCCTCGAACTGCGGCGGGCCGTGCTGGCGCGCCCAGTCGAGGAGCGCCGTGTATCCGTTATCGGATACCGTGGGGAAGATGACGCCGCCTTCGTGGAAGCTCCCGCCCTGGGCGGGCGCGAGCGGGCGCCGCAAGATCTCGCTCTGCTCGGGCTGCTTGGAGAGGTACTCCTGAGCCGAGTGGTAGTTCCACCGGAGCTGCTCCGGGGAGTCTCCGCAGGTGAGGAAGAGCTCGTTCGACGGCGTGCCGTGGCAGTTCGACGCCGCGCAGCTGTCTTTGAGCACCGGGTTCACGCGATCGCGGAAGGTGCCGAAGTCGGCGCGGGCGGGGTCGCGCGTGGGGTCGAAGCCCGGCTGCTGGGGGATGAACGTCGTGCACGCCGAGCGCTCGATGGTCGTGGCCTGCGGCCCCGCGTTGTTCTCGCTCGCGCCGTTCTGGATCCACCGGCGTAGCGTCTGGTACGCGCTCGCGGTGGGATCGAGCACCGACCCGCCGGCGTGGCGGACGTCGGTGCTGACGGTGACCTTCACTCCGTCGAACGACTCGATCTCCATCGCGATCGGATCGACGTTCTTGAGCAAGAACGCCGACTGCCCGTAGGGCCCGTAGTCGAGGAGGAGGTCGCGCCGCTTGTCGACGTTGGCGAAGCTCGTGGTGTCGAGGTTGCCGAACGCGTTGCCCTTGGGGTCGGCCACGTGACAGGACGCGCCCGTGTTCGACTTCGTGCACGAGGTCGTGAGGATCGGGGCGATCGTGCGGCTGAAGTAGGTGGAGCTCTCGGGCTCCTTGTTGCCGCAGCCGGCCGGCAGGAGCGCGACGACGCCGCCGAGCGCTGTGATCGTGACGACGAGCGCGGTCGCCTTCGAAGACGAAGCCATGGTGCACCGGTGATTCTACAAGACCCGCGAGGAGCGCGCCTCCAGTTCGACGCGCGTTCGAGCGCGAACCGTCAGAGTCGGCGGAGCGCGATCTGCGCCATGTCGCGGACGAAGCCGTCCTTGTCGTTCTTCGACAGGTCCTCGAGCACCGGCCGAGCTTGCGGATCCCCGAGGATGCCGAGCGTGTGGCACGCGGCCGAGCGCACGTTGGCGTCGGGGTCGTTCTTCGCGAGCGCCACGAGGCCGGTGGCCGCGTCCTTCGCGCGCAGCGTCCCGAGCGCCTCCGCCGACCGGCGGCGCACCGCGGGGTCGCGGTCGCCGAGGAGCGTCGCGACCGCGGGGGCGTCGGTGAAGCCGTTGATGCGCGTGGCCGAGCCGAGGGCGGCGAGCT
>JAEUKG010000835.1 GCA_016794325.1 Myxococcales bacterium
GCCTGACCGGCGACTGGAACCCGCTGCACGCCGACCCGGGCTTCGCGCAGGCCTTCGGCTTCCAGAAGCCGATCCTCCACGGCCTCTGCACCTTCGGCTTCGCGGGGCGCCACGTCATCAAGGCGTTCTCGAAGAACGATCCGCGCTACTTCAAGAGCATCAAGGTGCGCTTCAGCGACAGCGTCTTCCCCGGCGAGACGCTCGTGACCGAGATGTGGAAGGAGAGCGACGAGAAGATCGTCTTCCGCTGCAAGGTGAAGGAGCGCGACAAGGTCGTCATCTCCAACGCCGCGATCGAGCTCTACAAGGAGATCCCCAAGCCCGCGGCCAAGCCCGCCGCCAAGCCGGCCGCGACCGCCGGCGCCGCGGCCGCGCCCTCGGGCGAGGCGACGAGCGCCGAGGCGTTCGCGGTCATCCGCGACCACATCGAGCGGAACCCCGAGCTCGCGAGCCAGATCGGAAAGACCTTCGTCTTCAAGCTCACCGGGCCCGACAGCGCGTGGACCATCGACCTCAAGAACGGCAAGGGCGCCGTGACCGAGGGCGGCGGCGCGGCCGACTGCACGCTCGAGATGACCGATCAGGACTTCCGCGACATGGTCGCGGGCAAGGCCGACGCCCAGAAGCTCTACTTCGGCGGCAAGCTCAAGATCTCCGGCGACATCATGGCTTCGCAGAAGCTCATGTTCCTCAAGAAGATCGACCCCGCGCGGGCCCAGGAGGTGGTGAAGAACCTCCGCGGCGCGGGCGGCGGCGCGGCTCCGGCAGCTCAGCCGGACGCGGCCGCGGCGAGCGGCGAGGCGACGAGCGCGGAGGCGTTCGCCGTCATTCGCGACTACATCGAGAAGAACGGCGACCTGGCAGGGCAGATCGGGAAGACCTATCTGTTCAAGCTGACGGGGCCCGACAGCGCGTGGACCATCGACCTCAAGAACGGCAAGGGCAGCGTCGCCGAGGGAGGCGCCTCGGCCGACTGCACGCTCGAGATGAGCGACTCGGACTTCCGCGACATGGTCGCGGGCAAGGCCGACGCGCAGAAGCTCTACTTCGGCGGCAAGCTCAAGATCTCCGGCGACGTCATGGCGTCGCAGAAGCTCATGTTCTTGAAGAAGATCGACCCCGCGCGCGCGCTCGAGGTCGTGAAGAAGCTGCGCGGCGCGGGCGGCGGCGCGGCGAAGCCGGCGGCGGCGGCGGCGGCTCCGGCTGCCCCCACTCGCGTTGGCACCGCGAAAGCACCCGCGATCTTCGCCGCCCTCGGCGAGCGCCTCGCGAAGAACCCGGGCTGGGTGAAGGAGGTCTCCGCGGTGGTGCAGTTCGTGGTCACCGGGCCCGACGGCGCCTGGACCGCCGACCTCAAGAACGGCGCCGGTTCGGTGAAGCAAGGCACCGACCCCAAGGCCGACGTCACGCTGAAGATCTCCGACGACGACCTCGCCGCCCTCGCCAAGGACGGCAACCTGCGCGACCTATACCAGCACGGACAGATCCGCGTGGACGGCGACGTGCGCGCCGCGACCCGCCTCACCATCTTGAAGGGCCTCGCCTGAGGACCGTTCGCAACGAGCGAAAGAAGGAGCAGTCATGACTCGAAGAGTGAACGTCATCGGCGTGGGCATGACCAAGTTCGCCAAGCCCGGCGCGAGCGAGGAGTACAACGTGATGGCGGCCAAGGCGATCAAGGCCGCCCTCGAGGACGCGAAGGTGCCGTTCGGCGAGGTCGAGCAGGCCTACGCCGGCTACGTCTACGGCGACAGCACCTGCGGGCAGCGGTCGGTGTACGACGTCGGCCTCACCGGCATCCCGGTGTTCAACGTCAACAACAACTGCTCGACGGGGTCGACGGCCCTCATGCTCGCCCAGCAGGCGATCGCCGGCGGGCTCGCGGAGTGCGTGCTCGCCGTCGGGTTCGAGAAGATGGAGAAGGGCGCGCTCGGCTCGAAGTTCGCCGACCGCACCAACCCGCTCGAGTGGCAGGCCGGCCTCATGAGCCGCGTGCAGGGCTTCAACCAGGCCCCGCCCGCGGCCCAGATGTTCGGCGGCGCGGGGCGCGAGTACCGGTGGAAATACGGCACCAAGCGCGAGACCTTCGGCAAGGTGAGCGAGAAGGCGCGCAAGCACGCCGCGAACAACCCCTACGCGCTCTTCAACCAGGTCCTCTCGCTCGAGGAGATCATGGCGAGCGACGAGGTGTTCGATCCGCTCACCCGCTACCAGTGCTGCCCGCCGACCTGCGGCGCCGCGGCCGCGATCCTCTGCTCCGACGAGTTCGCGAAGAAGCACGGGATCACCAAGCCGGTGTGGATCGCCGCCCAGGCGATGACCACCGACTACGAGTCCTCGTTCAAGGAGGACAGCATGATCAAGATGGTCGGCTACGACATGGCCAAGAAGTGCGCCGAGAAGGTGTACGAGAAGGCCGGCCTCGGGCCGAAGGACGTGCAGGTCGTCGAGCTGCACGACTGCTTCACCGCCAACGAGATCCTCACCTACGAGGCGCTCGGCCTCTGCCCCGAGGGCGGCGCCGAGAAGTTCATCGCCGACGGCGACAACACCTACGGCGGCAAATACGTCACGAACCCGTCGGGCGGCCTCCTCTCCAAGGGGCACCCGCTCGGCGCGACCGGCCTCGCGCAGTGCACCGAGCTCGTGTGGCAGCTCCGCGGCACCGCCGACAAGCGCCAGGTCCCGAACGCCAAGGTCGCGCTCCAGCACAACCTCGGCCTCGGCGGCGCCTGCGTCGTCACGATGTACCGCGCCGACTGACCCAGCCGCCACGTCCGAGCGAGCGGCGCGCGCCCACACCACCGTGTGAGAGCCCGCGCCGCTCGGCGTTTCGAGGGTCACACTCGGGGAGCGAGAGGCGACGAGGCGTGGTGATCCCGTCGCGCTCGGCGTTCGGCTCGGCGGCTCTGCTGCTCGTCCTCCTCCTCTCGGCCTGCCGCGCCGCGACGCCGGAGGGCTCGCCCGCTCGGCCGGCGCGGGCGCCGGTGTCGATCCTCCCGCCCGAGCGCGAGGCCACCTTCGACGAGGCCGCCAAGCGGTTCTACGCCGAGCTCTCCGCCGGCGATCGGCCGGCCGCGGCGGCGACGCTCCGCTCGCTCGAGCGGCTCGACGCGCCGGCGTGCTCGGGCGGCGCCTGGCTCGCCGATCCGCCAGGCGACTCCCGCACGGTCGCGGGGGCGCGCGCGATCGTCACGTTCGACGCCCAGGGTCGGGCCGTGCACGTCCGGACCTTCGCCGGCTGCCTCGCGCACGCCGAGCCTTCGCTGCTGGTGGAGGCGCGCGAGCGTCGCACAGTGATCGATCTCGGCCGGAGCTCCTTCACCGCGCGCGCCGGCTTCACCGATCCGGTCCTCGTCTCGCGAGGGTGGGTCCTCGCCGCGGACGACGACGGCTGGCTCGCGATCTCCCGGCCGCGCGAGGTCTCGCGACGAATCCCGTCGCGGGCTCGCGACGGCGAGGGCCCGCCGCGCGGCGTGGCCGTCGCGGGGCGCTTCCTCGCGTTCGAGGGCCCGGCGTCGAAGCTCCACGTCCAGCGAGACGACCACGACGGCGGCGTTCCGGCGCGCGGCTGCGACGGCGCTCTGCTCGGCGCGGCCTCGGTGACCGACGAGGAGGTCATCCTCCACACCAGCGACGCCGCCGTGAGCTCCCCTGCGGGCACCCAGCTCTGCTGGGTGCGCCGAGACGGGGTCGTCCGCGCGAGGGTCGCCCTCGGCGTCGCGACGTGTGGTCTGGCTCGCGCCGTCCCCTGCGCCTGGCAGCTCCAAGCGTCGACCGCGACCCTCCTCGGCTTCGGCGGCATGCGCGGCAGTCTCAAGGTCGTCGACGCGCGCACCGGCGCCGATCTCCCGTGGACGCTGCCCGAGGGATACCGGACCGAGGGTGGGTCGCCCTCCCACTTCGCCGCGTGCGGGGAGCGGCTCTGCGCGTCGGTGGTGGACGACGAGGGGCGGCCGAGCGTCGTCGCGGAGACGAGATCGAGTCACGCCCTGGCGTTCACTCCGCTCCCGGAGGCGCCCCGCCGCTACTGCGACGTCCACGGCCTCCCGGTGCCGCGCGAGCTCTGCCCGGAGGACGCGCAGCCCCCGTGAGAGAGCGCGCCGGAGCCGAACCTACGCGCGCGCCGATCGCCTAGGATCGCCCCGTGGCCGGCCCCAACTGGTTCATCGCCCTGCCTGTCTTCCGCGAGGACGCGGACGCATGGGTGGCGTCGCTCCCCGCGGCGCCCGCGGGCCTTCGGATCATGCCCGCCGCGGACCTCCACGTCACCGTCGCGTTCCTGGGCCCGGTAGGTGAACAGCGCGCCCGCGCCGCGTGGGAGGCCCTCCGCCTTCCGCTCGCGCCGCTCGTCGCGACGGTGGGCCCGCTGGTCGCTCTGGGAAATCCCCATAGGTATAGCGCGATCGGCGCCCGGCTCGGCGAGGGGCGGGAGGCCGTCGAGGCCGCGATCGGCGCCGCGCGCGACGCGGCGCTCCTCGCCGCGGGCGCCGAGCTCGAGGCGCGCCCTCCCCTCGCGCACGTCACCATCGCGCGGCCGCCGCGGAGCGCGCGCCCGCGCGAGCGGTCCGCGGGCCTCGACTGGGCGGCGAAGGTGCCGCTCGGCGGCGCGCTGCACCTCGAGTCGGTGGCGCTCTACACGCTGCGGGGCGAGCCGCCGCCGGCGCCGCGCTTCCGCGCCGTGACGTCCCGCCCGCTCGGCGGATGAGCGATGCGTAAGCAACCTGATGAGCGAACGCGCGGGCGGTTTGACTACGCTCGGGCGATGTTCGCTCGGCTCGCCCGTCGCGCCATTCCCCTGGCCGCGCTCGTCGTGGCCCTGGCTGCGTGCAGCCGGGTCGAGTCGTGTCGCAGCCGAGCGGCGGGCGGCGCCGCCGACGCCGGCCCCAAGGGGCCTCCGGCGTGGAGCGTCGTCAGCGAGGGGATCGGCGAGGACGGCGTGTGGAGCGACGCCGCGCTCGCCAAGGCGTTCGCGATGACCGTCGCGCCCCTCCCCGGCGTCGACGTCCCTCCGGCCGACGAGTCGGTGCCGTTCTGCCGCGGCAGCATGCTCCGGCAGCTCGAGGCGCGCGTCGACAAGCTGCCTCCGGCCCAGCGCGACGCGGTGAAGAAGGCCCTGGCCGACGACGCGCCGCCCCAGCCGGTGCAGAACGCGATCGCGATGGCCGATCCCGCGGTGGCCCCCCATCGGGAGAGCGTCGCGCGCGCGAACGCGTGGGTCGCGCGCTTCCTCGGCCGCCCGGAGGTGGACGTCCGCGTGGAGTCGATCGGCGTCATCCCGAGCGCGAGCGGCCGCGGCACGGTCTACGCCGACGCGAGCCCGATTTGCGCCCGCCGGGACGGCGCCAACATCGAGCGGCGCGCGGACTACCGCTCCCCGGGCCCCACCGAAGACATGCGGCAGTGCGCGTGCCGGGTGCGCCTCACCCGAGCCGGCCGGTCGTTGCCGTCGTCCCATCAGCTCTTCGAGGTCCTGGTGCACGAGCTCACCCACTGCCACCAGTTCCGGCACCAGGACCGCGGCTACGGCAGCGACTGGGTGGCCGAGGGGCACGCGATGTGGGTGCAGTCGCGCGCGTTCGCCGAGAGCGGCGCGGCTCCCGAGGCGTCCATCATCCCCCTGGGCGGCTGGGGCGCCTACGCCGTCGGCGACGGCGGCCTGACGCCGAGCGGCCGCCTGACGATGGCGGCCACGCTCCACCCCGGCGCCTTCGCCCTCGTGCAAGCGCTATCCAACGAGGGATACGACGCCAAGATCGGGCTCCTCGGGTCGATGTCTACCCCCGGCGGCGCCGCGTTCGATCAGCTCGCGGCCGCCAAACCTGCGGCGTTCGCGGCGTGGGCGAGCCAGTCGATCTTCGAACCCTCGACGCTCCCGACGGCCGGCAGGTCTACACGCGCCTGCCGTGATCACGACGACGCGCGCCTCAGCGGCACGCGCCGAAGGAGCGCGGGAAGACGCTCTTCTTCGGCACGAGGCGCCCGAACGGCGCGTCGCGGCTCGACTCGCCGGCGACGACGAGCTCCGCGAGCTTGGCCGGATCGTCGCTCCCGCCCGGCAGGACGCGGGAGAGCTTCGCGTCGAAGCCGTATTCGGCGACGCGCGACGCGGCGTACTTCGCGCACGACGGTACGGTCGCGCCTTCGTCGCCGAAGAGGCACTCGGCGAGGAAGGCGCGGTGCTCTTCGACGTACGCGCGATCGGGCTCCACGACGTGGGCGTCGATCACGCGGTAGTAGCTGCACTCGGAGCGGTTCGCGACGTGGTTCACCTCGTGCACGAGCGTGGCCGCGAGCTCGCTCACGTCGGTCGCGCTCGAGAGGGTGAAGTAGATGCGGTTGCCCCACTGGTAGCCGGCGAGGTCCTGCTCGAGCGTCCGCGCGAGGGCCGCGTCGCCGCTCCACGTCCGGTCGTCGCTCGCCGGAGCGGGCCCGTCGCAGGCCTTGGCCTCCTCGTCTTTGCACATGTGCCAGCGGTCGATCCCGCGGGACGCCTGGATCGAGCCGAGGAGGACGTCGCCGCCTTCGATGCGCGCGAGGGTCTCGGTCGCGATCGCGCGCCGGAGGGGGTCTCTGCTCTCTCGAGCCACGCGGTCGATCTTCACGAGCGCGCGGAGGATCTTGTCGCGAGGCACGCCCGTCATCGGCGACTCGGCGCTCACGTCGACGTAGCGGCGCGTTCGACGCGCGATCTCGTCCTCGGACTCGCCGGGCGCGTCGTCGGCTCCCGCGCACGCCGCGAGGGCGAGCGCGCCGAAGAGCGCAGCGAGGACGGTCCGCATGCGCCACACGGTGCACGTTCCGTGCCCATGTAGGAGTGTTGCCTACACGCGGATTTCTTCGTCTTGCCGTGCGTTTGTGGCCCTCACCCCTGGATCGCGCGTCCATCGGCGGGGCGTGATGTCAGCGCCGGTCATTTGCGACGTGGGCGCTACGGCGGCAGCTTCTCGGCCATGACACACGCCGCTTCGACTCGCAGCCGCCCCGTGAGTGCGCTGGCGCTCGTCTGCCTCCTCCTCGGGGCCTGCCACGAGCCGCTCCTCGACCTCGGGGGCTACGGAGGCGACTCGTGCGCGGAGTCGTATTACCCGCGCTCGGCCTGGGAGTGCGAGAGCCCCAGCGGCTGCTGCTTCGCGGAGCAGGACGACGAGCGCTGGGACGCCGGCAGGAGCAGCGCGCCCTCCCCGCCGAGGCGCGACGCCTCCGCCCCCGACGGTCGCGCCAACGCCGACGGAGGCGCTGGTGGAGGCGCCGACGCGAGCGCGGACTGACGCGCCGCGAGCGCGAGCGCGTTCGCACGTTCGCGCGTTCGCGCGTTCGCGTATCGCCTGGATCCACCTCTCGTGAAGGACAGCGATCGCGCGCTCGCGATCCTCCGTCGGTGGCGGAGGATCCCGACGTTGCGCCGCCTGCTCGGGCGGCGAGCGGACGCGCTCAGCGCGCTCGGGCGACGAGCTCGGGAGCAGCGGGCCCGCTGACGCCCGCGCCCCGAGCGGCGTCGAGGAGGCCGAGCAGCGCAGCCATGCAGAAGCCGGCGAAGACCACGGGGAGCGCGTAGCGCGTCATGGCCCGCGGTGGAGCAAGACGCGTGCACGCTGCAACTGTCGGACAGCATTGGCGACGGCCGCGGCTCACCGCACGCACGTGCGGCCGCCCGGACTCAGTCGTCGGGCGTCTGGTGGTGCGCATGTAGTCCATCTGCGCACATTTACCGCCCCGAGAGTGGTCGACCTCTGCCCGCAAGCATTGGATATTGCTCACATCTGATCACGCCGAGGGCACGGCATGTAGTGTGCTTACCTACATCTGCATACCCGATCGGGAGGATCCTCATGCGTCTTCGTGCACTGTTCATCGCCGCCGCCTGCACCCTCGCTCTCTCGCCCCTCGCTTGCGCGGGCGCCGAGGAGGATCCGACGGAGGGCTCGACGGGCAACAGCGACGAGGACACCTCCGGCGCCGACGAGATCCGCGCGAAGTCGATCGACGAGAGCGACAACGGCAAGACGGTCACCCTCGCGCACAACCAGAACCTCATCATCAAGCTGAAGAGCAACCCGACGACCGGCTACCAGTGGCGCGTCGCGTCGGTCGACCGCACCCTCGGCTACCCCGAAGACAAGTTCCTCCGCAACTCGGACGCGGTGGGCTCGGGCGGCATCCAGAAGCTCACCTGGAACCTCGCCAAGAACCCGCTGGACGAGACGGGCGACCACAAGATCAAGCTCGAGTACAAGCGCGCGAGCGGCGCCGCCGACAAGACCTTCACCCTCACCATCAAGGTGCTGCCGAAGGTGTGCCCCGAGCTGTCGCCGCCGGCGCCCGGCTTCTGCTCGAAGGGTCGCATCTCGCCGGTGCGCGACGCCGACGGCTGCACGACCCGCTACGAGTGCGTCGCCGACTGCCGCTCCAACGGGTGCAACGCCGGCTCGAAGTGCCAGATCTGCTGGGCGACGTTCGCGTGCGTCCCGAACGGCGCGATGTGCTGAGCCCGAGCGCGTAGCCCGACGACGAACGAGAGCCTGGCCCGTGAGGGTGCGGGCTCTCTTCGCTTTCGGTGTACCCTGGTCGAGTGAAGCCCGCGGCGGCGCATACCTACTACTGCCACGACTGCCGCGTGTACGTGCCGCCGGAGGCGGTGCGGGCGATCGTGGTCCAGCGGGTGGAGATGCTCGCGTGCCCCACCTGCGGGCGCGGGGTGGCGAAGGAGCTGTCGCGGACCGTGGAGCCCTTCGGCCCGCGCATCCTCGGCGCGCTCGCCTATCCCTTTCGGCTCGACGTGCTCGCGGCCGCGATCGCGGTCGCCCTCTTCGCGGCGGCGTTCTCGTACCTCCGCCCGCTCGCGTTCTTTGGCTTCGCGGCCGAGTGCGCGCTCGGCGTGCTCGTCCTCCGCACCGCCGCGGTGGGGCGTGACAAGCTGCCGTTCGGCAACGACGACCTGGACGAGGGCGCCTTCGGCTTCGTCCGGCCCGCGTTCGCCTACACGCTCGTGGCCGTCATTTGCTTCGGTCCTGCGGTCGGCGCCGCCGCCCTGCTCGGCGAGGACGGCGCGCTCGTGGCCGCGGGTCTGGCGGTCGTGGGCATCGTGTACTTCCCGGCGGCGGTCCTCTCGGCCGCGCTCGTCCATCCGCCGAGCGCGGTCGCGGCGCTCAACGTCCCCAACGCCATCCGCCTCATCGCGCGCACCGGCAGCGCCTACTGGCTGGCCACCGTCGCGTGCGTCGTCCTCTACGTCGCCGAGACGGCGGCGGTGGCCGGCGTCAGGTCGGCGTTGGAGTCGGTGCCGGTGCCGTTCCTCCCGCGCGT
>JAEUKG010000875.1 GCA_016794325.1 Myxococcales bacterium
CTCGCGGGGGACGTCTTCTACGACGCGATGATTGCAGAATGCATGATTTCCACCCTCGCCGCACGAGCGGCGCGCGGGTCGCTCGTGTACGCGGGCGATCCGCAGCGCACGTACGCGCCAGCGGGGTGGACGGTCGCGCGCGCCATCGAGGTGCCAACGTCGCTGGAGCTCGAGGGCACGCCCTCGAAGACGACGCGGGTGCTCACACCGCCGCCCGGCCGCGCACCTCTCGCGCCGTGAGCGAACGGGGGCTCTCGCCGCCGCTGGGGGGCTTTCGATCCAGCGCGTGCGGCGTCCCGGTCGGGTCTCATCGCGTGAGGGAGCGTCACCTACACCCGATCACGCGCGGTTTCGATGTGCGCGCCGGTGGCCCGGCCCTTGCTCTTGGCTCCCCCATCATGAGCCCCCTCCGCGTCGCCGTGCTCGCCAGCCTCACCGCTGCTCTCGTCGTGTCCTCCCAGGACGCGACGGCGAAACCGAACGCCAAGACCCCGGCGGAGGAGGGCGGCTCGTTCGACCGCGAGGCGGCGGCCAACGCCCTCAAGTCGGTCGAGCTCGTGAAGTGCAAGGTCTCCGGCGGTCCTCGCGGCGAGGGCCACGTGACGGTCACCTTCGGCACCGACGGAGCGGTCGGCACCGTGGCCGTCGACAAGGGCCCGTTCGTGCGCTCGCCGGTCGAGCGGTGCATCGTCGCCCAGTACAAGCGGGCGAAGGTCCCGGCGTTCCGGGGCGGCCCGGTGACGGTGGGCAAGACGTTCCGCATCGACTGACCGATCCGTCACATTCCCCGCGCCCGGTTTGGTAACATGACCGGCCGTGCCTCGCTCGACCCGTAGCGCCCGTTCCGCGTTGGTCTCGCTGGCGGTCCTCGTCGCCGCGTGCGCCGTCACGGCGCCGCGCGAGGCCGAGGCCGGCGAGCCCCCGCCGGAGACGGCGAGCGGCAAGAGCGCCTGCGACGAGTTCGAGGCGAAGAACGAGCGCGAGCTCAAGGCCTTCGTCGCCCAGCAGCAGGCGACGGCCTACAAGTATCCGACCCCGGATACTGTGCTCACCGCGCCCTGGGGGCCGTTCTTCAAGTGGTTCGGCGGCAACGTCGACCTCGTCCTCGCCACCGTCGTCCCCTCGTTCGGCGCCCAGATCCGGGGCCAGACGCCGACCACGGTGCTCTCCTGGCCGCTCACCTTCCCGATCGGGCCGTACTACGCGTGCTCGCGCAAGGTCGGCTCCTTCAACGTGAGCGGGCACAAGATCCATCGGCTCATGCTCGAGCCGGGGCTCGTCGCGGGCTCCGATCTCGGCGCCGGCTTCTACGCGCGCGGCGGCTACCGCTTCCTCTACCACCCGGCCGACTGGGTCGTCGGCCCCGGGGCCGGCGTCGGCTCGACGTTCGAGCTCGGGATGAAGGAGCCGAAGCGCTTCTCGGTGAGCCCGGAGCTCCTCGTCCAGTTCGGCCACTGCTGCGATCCGGGCTACTTCATCCTCTACTTCCGCCGCGAGTTCTTCTTCGAGGGGGTGAACAAGGCGGTGTGGCAGGCGAGCCTGGGCTACACGTGGATGTGACCGGCGCCGCCGTCGGCTCGACTATCCACAAAGAGATGTCGCGCCGCGGGCGCGGGCCCGCGTGGCTCCTCGTCGCGCTCCTCGCGACGGCGGGCTGCGAGCGCGCGTGCGGGACGACGCAGGGCGCGAGCGACGCCGCGCCGGCCGACGAGGGACTGGTCGTGCCCCCGCCGAGGCCCGGGGAGCCGAAGGGCGGGACCCCCTATCGGGTGGTCCCCGCCGACGGCCCGGGGGTCGACGTCGAGGTGCCCTCGGTCGGGCTCGCGGCGTGGCTCCCCGAGGCGCCCACGCGGCACGCGGGCGGCTTCATGAAGGTGGACGGGGCTCTCGTCGACCAGGAGGAGCTCGCGGTCGCGTTCATGGCGAAGCCTGGGGTCGGGTGCTCGGTCGGGTGGTTCCCTTCGTCATCGGACCCGACGGAGCGGCTGCTCGCGCAGGTGTTGCGCGAGCACGCGCGCGTCCTCCACGCCTCGGTGACCGCCGAGCGCGCGGTGCCCTTCGCCCCAGGAGCGGCCCGCGACGCGGTGCTGGCGATGACGGTCGAGCCCAACCGCGGGACGGCGCGCGTCCGCCTCGTGGCGCGCCGCGGCTTCGTCGTCGTCGCCCACACCTTCGTCCACCACGACGACCGGCTCGACCCCGTCGTCGCGCGGTGCCTCGAGTCCGTCGCGGTGGCCGACGGCGCCGGCGGGCGCGGCGTCGGGCTCGGGCCCTTCGCGGTGCGATCCGGCGACGCTGGGCCGTGACGCCGGTGCCCGATTCGCGAACCCACGGCGCCGCTCGGTGGCTCCAACGTGCGTGACCACGCACGCCCTCGACTGCACCTGGAGCTCCAAGATGGCCTTCACCGTCGACCTCGACGGTCGACAGCTCGCTCTCGACGCCGGCCCCTCGGCGGGCGGGGAGGGCAACGGCTTCCGCCCCAAGCCGCTCCTGCTCGCCGCGCTCGCCGGCTGCACGGGGATGGACGTCGTGACCATCCTCGCCAAGATGCGCCAGCCGCTCGCGCACTTCCGCGTCCACGTCGAGGGCGACCTCACCGACGCCACCCCCGCGACCTACGGGGCGATGCGCGTGATCTACGAGCTCTCGCGCGCCGACGGGCTCGACCCCGCCAAGGTGGAGCGCGCCGTGCAGCTCTCGAAGGAGAAGTACTGCGGGGTGTCGGCGATGCTGAAGCACGCCTCGGATATCCACTTCGAGATACGCTGGGTCGACTGAGGTGGTAGGCTGATGCCATGGTGGACGCCGACCGCGCGGCAGACGAGCGAGCCTTCGACCGGCTGCGCGAGGTCCTCGCCGGCGCTCGGGCGCCGCTGGACCCGCGCGCGTCGAAGGTCTTGCGGCTGATCCTCGGCGGGGACCACGACCTCGAGATCACGCGCGCTCGCTTCGCGGTCCACCTCGAGTCGACGCGGTCGCGTTACCCTCAGGAGTACTTCCGCCGCCTCTCGCCGCCGGTGGTGAGCTTCTTCCTCGAGCGCGCGGGCGTGGCCTCCGTCCCGAGGCCGCTCGTCTTCGGCCTCCCCGCGGGGAAGGTCGGACCGCCCGACGACGCCGCCGAGTGGAGCTACCCCGGCAAGCGCGTGTGGATCGTTCCCGGCGACGCGGTGAAGATCGTCGTGCGGACGAGCCTTGAGCCGCACGAGGCGCCCTTCGTGTCGGGTATCCCGACCGAGGGGCCGCTCGCGCTCCGCGAGCTGCCGCTCTACGCGCCGACCTACCGCGACTCCCGGACGCCCATCGTGTGCCCGCGCTGCGGCGCCGCCGCGACGCGCCACCGGGCGCTCACGTCGGCGCTGGTCTGCCCCCACTGCGCCCGCTCCTTCGAGGTGTGACACCGCGCCGCTCGCGGCGGCCGGGTCTCGCAACTCTTCGAAAACGCTCGGCAATAGGGCGCGCTCGCGCCGCCGTTCCGCGGGGAGTGGCGGGGCGTTGCGGACGCGCCCGGGGCTCTGCTAGGTTGCAAGGCCCTTCGGAGAGGTGACCGAGTGGCCGAAGGTACTCGCTTGCTAAGCGAGCGTAGGTCAAAAGCCTACCGCGGGTTCGAATCCCGCCCTCTCCGCTGCTTCCTCGCTGCGCTCGTCCGCAGCGCCTCGGCCGGGCTTTAGACCTTCGGTTACGAATCCCGCCCTCTCCGCTGCTTCCTCGCTGCGCTCGTCCGCAGCGCTGTGCCCGCCCAGCGCTGACCCGGACATGGAGCGGATTGGAGCTGGGCGGGCGTGGTTGGCGCCTCGGGCATGCCGTCGTCAGCGGCCGCCGATGGTCGGGCCTTGGTTGTAGGGCACGCACTGCGCCTTGGCTTCGACGCCGTATTGCATCGACTGCCCGCCGAGCACCCAGTACCCGCCCACTTGCATCACGCCCACCGCCTCCCCCCCGCCGGCGAAGCGCCCGCCGACCTCGGTGAGCATGCACACGCCCTCCGAGATCGGCATCATCCAGGTGTAAGGCCGGCCCTGCTCCCACGCGAAGGTGCGCGATCCGTCGGGCGCGTTCTTGAATTTGAACGCGCGGCCGGTGTCGACGCACATCGCGTTGCCGAACGGATACTGCTGGCCGCTGTAGCCGTTGCCGGCCCAGAGGCTCCCGGGCGCGTTGCCCCACCACGCGCCCGACGGGTCGCGGTCGACCTGCGCGATCGCGTCGTAGCCGTCGAAGCCGTGACCCTTCACCGCCGCCATGCCCG
>JAEUKG010000898.1 GCA_016794325.1 Myxococcales bacterium
GGCCCCTTCGCCGCCCACTCCGCCGCCGCCGGCGGGCGCGCTCGGCGACGGCGCGCCGTCGATCCGCGGCGTCGTCGCGTTCGTGGTGCTCTTGCTCGTCGGCCTGCCGACGACGTACGCGCTGTTCTCGCGCGCGCGCCCGCCCGATCCGGCGGTGGCGCCGGTGGCGACGGCGCGGGCCCCGGAGAACGTTCGTGATTTCATCATCGAGTCGGACGCGCCGTTCGCCTCGGCCTCGTCCCCCGAGGCGCGCCGGGTCGACGTGCAGCCGCACCGGGTGACGGTGACGCTCGGGCCCGGCGACGCGATCCACGACGTCGATCTCGTGTACGCGGGGGGCCGCCGCGGGCGCGTGACGCTGACGTTCGACGGGCCGCGCGCGCGCTTCGTGCGCGCCCCCGCCGCGCCCACCGCCTCGGCGAGCGGCAGCGCGCAGGTGCAGCGGTTCCCGCGCGTACCGAAGGTGGTGGCGCTCCCGTCGGCGAGCGTCGCGCCCGCCGCTTCGAGCGAGCTCCACGCGAGCCCGTACGGCCACTGACGCAAGCGCGGGCGCCGCCGCCGGCGGACGGCTCAGTCGTCGCGCCGCAGATCGAGCCGCTCGAGGATCCGGTAGAGGCTCGGCCGCGCGATCTGCGCGAGCTCGGCGGCCTTCGCCATCACGCCTCCGGCGCGCTCGAGCAGGCGGGGGAAGTAGCGCGACTCGAAGCGGTCGAGGACGACCTTGCGCGCCTCGTGGTACGGCAGCTCGAGCACGTCCGAGTCGACGTCGCGGGCGACCCGCGCGCGCTTGCCGGCTCCGTCGCCGAGGAGCTCGCCGTTGTCGGGCGACGCTCCGAAGACGGCGAAGCGCTCCATGACGTTGCGGAGCTCGCGCACGTTGCCGGGCCACGCGTACTCGCGGAGCACGGAGGCGAAATCTTCGGGCACCGACGCCGCGGGATCGGCGGCGATGCGCCGCAACATCGCGGTCGCGATCGGGACCACGTCCTCGGGGCGGTCGCGGAGCGGCGGGACGACGGCGCGCACGACGGCGAGGCGGTAGAAGAGGTCGTCTCGGAAGTGGCCCCGCGCGACCGACTCCGCGAGCTTCTTGTTCGTGGCCGCGACGACGCGGACGTCGATCCTCTTCGAGGATCGCGCGCCGACCGGGCGGAGCTCCTTGGCCTCGAGCGCCCGGAGCAGCTTCGGCTGGAGCTCGAGCGGCAGCTCGCCGATCTCGTCGAGGAAGAGCGTTCCGCCGCTCGCCTCCTCGAGCACGCCGCGGCGGGACTCGGTCGCGCCGGTGAACGCGCCCTTGTCGTGGCCGAAGAGCTCGCTCTCGATGAGCGACGGCGGGATCGCGCCGCAGTCGACGACCACGAACGGGCCCTCCTTGCGGGCCGACGCCGCGTGGATCGCGCGCGCGAGGACGTCCTTGCCGACGCCGCTCTCGCCCTCGAGGAGCACGGTGATGTCCGACGCCGCCGCTTGCTCGAGCACCGCGAACAGGTGGCGCATGAGCGGCGAGACCCCGAGCGCCTCGCCGAAGCTCTCGCGCGACGACATCGGGAGGATCACCGCCTCCGCGTCGATCGCGATCGAGAGCGTGGTCTGGCCGAGGGTGAGCGCGACGTCTTGGGTGACGACCGCCTCGATCACGCGGAGCCCGCCGAGCCGCGTCCCGTTCTTGCTCTGGTCGTGGAGCTTCACGCCGTTGGCCGCGAGCGTCAGGCGCAGGTGCTCGCGCGAGACCGACGCGTCGGAGAGGCGCAGGTCGGCGCTCGGCCCGCTGCCGATGACGAACGAGGGAGACGTCACCTTGACGGTGCGGCCGGCGTCGGGGCCGCGGGTGACGGTGAGGGTCGCGCCGCGCAGGCGGAGGAGGGCGTCCACCGCGGACGCGGTGGCGGTGGGGAGCTCGTGGGACAAGACCACCTCAGGATAGACGGAGCGAGGCCGCGGCGGGGGGAGCGTCTCGACCTCCAGGGGCCGGCGGGGGCCGAGCGACGAGACCGCGCTCATCGGCACGTCCCGGCGACGCACCGCGTGACGCCGGGGCAGTGGGAGTCGTAGCGGCACCCGGCGACGCAGCGGCCACCCTCGCAGATCTCGCCCGAGCCGTCGTTTCCGGGGTTGCAGTCGCCGTCGCGCCCGCACGCGCGCCCCGACGACGAGCCGCCCGACGACGAGCCGCCCGACGACGAGCCGCCCGACGACGAGCCGCCCGACGAGCTCGGGGTATCGTCGGTGCCGCTGGCCGCGCCCGAGACCACGGTCACGTCGAGGGTGGTGTTGACGGAGGCGTCGAGCGACGCCTTGTATCCCGAAACGCATATGTCGAGCCGCGACGTCCCCTTGCCGCGGAACGCCCCGCCGGTGTCGACGACCCGGAACTCGAGGCGCTTGCCGTATTTGGCCTCGAGCGAGGGGATGCGGAGCCGGGTCCCGTAGGGGAAGGCCGTCGAGTCCATCGCCACCGACACGTAGGGCGCGCGCCCGGCGACGTGGTCTTGCAGCGTCTTGAGCGGCCGCCCCAGGCGGTCGTTGAAGCCGCCCTCGAGCGCGCTCGAGTCGGGGTAATACGCGGTCGCGCGCGCGCGGAAGCTCGTCACCTTGGAGTACGCCTCCTCGGATTGGCCGGCGTCTTCGACCGCGTCGGCGGCGCAGGCGGACGCTCCGAGCGAGACGGCGATCGCGAACACGGTGAGCTTCCACATCGAGAGCACCTCCACCTCGCCCTACAGCAACCTTCGTACCCGCCGTGCCGCGAGCGCTTCCGCGCAGTTGCGACCGTCGCCGGCGTATCCCGCGCGAGACGCGGCGCCGCTCGCCGATCCATGATCGCGTCGCGGCTCCGCCGCGAGCGCCATTTTCTCCCGCGGCCACCCTCCCCGAGCCTCGGGAAAATCTCGTTTCGCGATCCGCGAGCCGTGAACTAGGGTCACGCCGGTGGAAGTCATCGGGCCCAACGCGTGCGCGGTCATCGAGTTCGTCCTCTCCGACGACGAAGGGGAGGAGATCGACCGCTCGGATCCCGAGGGCGTGACCTACGTGCACGGCTACGGGATGCTGGTGCCGGGCCTCGAGGCGGGCCTGTCGGGCATGCGGGCCGGCGAGCGCAAGCGCATCCCCGTCACCTCGGAGGAGGGCTTCGGCGATCGCGACGAGGAGCTCGTCATGGAGCTCGCGCGCGACGAGCTCCCCAACCCGAAGGCGGTCGAGGTCGGCGACGAGGTCGTCGCCGAGTCCCCCGAGGGGGACGAAGCGGTCTTGCGCGTCGTCGAGGTCCTCGCCGACGCGGTCATCGTCGACGGCAACCACCCGCTGGCGGGCGTGGGGCTCGTGTACGACGTGATGGTCCGCTCGGTGCGCGCGGCGACGGTCGACGAAATCGAGGCCGCCGCGCGCGAGCTCGCCGTCGCCGAGGACGAGCTCTTCGGGAGCGAGCCCGAGGTTTCCGGCGCGGGGCCGCAGGGCCTCGTGCAGCTCGGCGTGCGAAAATCCAAGTAATACCAGGGATTTATCCTCCAACTTGCGTCGGGGCCGCCGGCCCGGTAGGCATAAACCCCCCCGGTGGGCGGTTCTGCCCCCGAGGTCGCCCATGGCGCGTTGCCTCCCGAGGCGCGTCGCCGACCTACGCCGCCCCGAGCGGCGTCGAAATCCCGAGGACATTCCGAAATGAGCAACCGCACCCCGAACCCCTGGGACCTCGACATTCGCGTCCGCGAGCGCAACATCCGCGCCGGCCTCATCCAGGAGAAGGACGTGGAGAAGCACCTCCACGCGCTGCCGGATCTCGCCGAGCAGGTCGAGTCCTTCAGCCTCGCGCAGCCCGCGCTCGACGGTGAGGACGAGGTCGACGAGGAGGGTGACGAGGATCAGGGCGGCGACGCATGAGCGACGCGCCGAAGCCGGAGGCGGGTGAGCAGCCGCAGGAGCTCCCGCAAATCGACTTCTCGACGTTCGTCTTGTCGCTCAGCCACTCCGCGCTGATGCACCTCGGCGACGCGCCGAACCCCGAGGACGACAAGGTTCGTCAGAACCTCCCGCTCGCGAAGCAGAACATCGATCTGCTCGGCCTCCTCGAGGAGAAGACCAAGGGAAACCTCACCGGAGACGAAGAGCGCCTCTTGCACTCGGTGCTGTTCGACTTACGGATGCGTTACGTCGAGGAGAACAAGAAGAAAGGGAAGTGAGATGAAGTGGCGCGAGGCGGGAATGGGGCTCGTGGCGATGAGCATCGTCGCGAGCGCGGGGCTCGTCGGCTGCAAAGGCAAGGCCTCTCCGTCGAAGGAGCTCCCCCCGGGCGCGATCCCGGTGGAGGTCTCACCGACCGCCAAGGGGCCCGCGCCCAACTTCCCTCAGCCGGATCCCCAGGCCGCGCCCCTCGTCCGCGAGGGGCCGCTCAGCTTCTCGCCCATCGCGAAGAAGGCCGACCCCGGCGTCGTCACGATCAACACGCTCAGCGAGGAGGTCGAGCCGCGCGGCCTCTTCTCGCGCGGCGGCCGGCGCCGCGAGTCCAAGGGCCTCGGCTCGGGCTTCCTCGTCGACAAAGACGGCGTCGTCGTCACCAACAACCACGTGATCGACGGCGCCGACGCCATCGTCGTCCAGCTCTCGAACGGCCATCAATACGAGGGCAAGGTGGTGGGCCGCGACGCCCGCACCGACATCGCGGTCGTCCGGATCGCCGCGAAGGAGCCCCTCACGCCCCTCGAGCTCGGCGACTCCGACTCCCTCGAGGTCGGAGACTGGGCGGTGGCCATCGGCAACCCGTTCGGTTTGTCGCACACCGTGAGCGCGGGGATCGTGAGCGCCAAAGGTCGGAGCCGGGAGGATGTACCCCTCGACCCCACCGGCTACTACAACTTCATCCAGACCGACGCTTCGATCAACCCGGGCAACTCGGGCGGTCCGCTCCTCAACCTGAAGGGGCAAGTCATCGGGATGAACACGGCGATCCGCGGCAACGCGCAGGGGATCGGCTTCGCGATCCCCATCAACATGGTCAAGCAGCTCATGCCGGGCCTGTTGCGCGACGGCAAGGTCACGCGGAGCGCCTTGGGCGTCCGCATCCGCGACGTGCGCGAGCTCCTCCCCGACGAGCGCAGCAAGCTCAAGGTCGAGGGGGACAAGGGCGCCATCGTCGAGGCGGTCGAGCCGGGCGGCGGCGCCGACAAAGCGGGCCTCAAGGCCGAAGACGTCATCGTCGGCTTCGAGGGGCAAGACGTCGACAAAGGCACGGAGCTCCAGTGGCTGGCGAGCACGGCCGGCGTCGGGCGCACGGTGAGCCTGAAGGTGGTCCGCGCCGGCAAGGCGTTCGAGCAGAAGGTGACGCTGGGCGAGCTCCCCGAGCCGAAGAAGCTCCCGAAGGCGCCGGCTCGACGCCCCGCTCACGGCGACGACGACGACGAGAGCCCGTTCAACGGTCGGCCGTAGTCGCGCGCGGCCGTCCGAGAGATACTCGAACAATCTTCATGGGTTGGGCCCTGCGTCGCGCCCCACCGAGGTTTCCTTTGGCCGTGGCCCCTTCGCCGCACCCCTGCTTTCGTCTAACGTTCTCGTAGCGATGGCCCTCTCTCGGCCTGCCGACGATGGCGCCTCCGACGCGCCCGACAGCGAAACCGAGCCCGAATCGCGGGACTCGGATGGCGGCGCTGTGGAGAGCTCGGGAGGCGGCGCGGCGGGGGCGGCGGCCCGCGACGCGGTGCTGAAAGGGCCGGTGAATACGGCTCTTTCGCCCGCGTCCAACTTGAACCAGAAACAAGAGCGCATCAAAGAAGCCGAGGAAGATCGTGCCCTCATTGCCCGAGCACAAGCTGGTGACCGCGCTGCCTTCCGGCAGCTCGTCGAACGTCACCAGCGGCGGGCCTTCGCGATCGCCCTCGGCCTCGTCCGCGACGAGAACGACGCCCGTGAGCTCGTTCAAGACGCGTTCCTTCGAGTCTACAAGTCACTCCCGAGCTTCCAGGGTTCCTCGAGCTTCTTCACTTGGCTGTACCGCATCATCACGAACCTCAGCATCGATCTCATTCGCAAGCCCGGTCGCCAGATCGGTGACTTGGACGAAGTGCGCTTCGAGGCCGACGACTCGCAAGAGGCGGATTTCCCTTTCCTTAGCCGCATCGACGGGGCTGATCCCGGCGAGGTCGTTCGCCGCCGCGAAATCGCGGGGCGACTTCAGGCGGCCCTCGACGCACTTCCGCCGTATCACCGAGGCGTCATCGTCATGCGTGAGATCGAAGGCATGAGCTACGAAGAGATGGCCCAAGCCATGAACGTCTCGAAGGGGACGATCATGAGCCGCCTCTTCCACGCGCGGCAGAAGCTGCAGCGCGCGCTCGCCGACTGTTACACCGAGCAGGTGGGTCGCGTGCCGGAGTCGTCGCCCGAAGGAACCCCAGGAAACGAGGCCCCCGAGCCGGGGGATGTCTCATGAAGCTCGCGAGAGAGACCGCGCTCACCCTCATGCAGTATGTCGACGGCGAGCTCGCCGGCGACGAGAAGGCGCACGCCGAGGCGCTCCTCCGCGACGATCCGGAGGCCCGGACCTTCGTCGCCGAGCTCGAGCAGCTCGGTCGCACCGTCGAGTCGGTGATCCTGGCGCGCGGTCAGACCTTCGACGTCGCCGACGACGTCATGAAAGCGATCGACGACGAGGCGCCGATCTCCGAGGTCCCGGAGGTCAAGCCGTCGCGCCCCAAGCTCGTGGTCGTTCCTGGCGGGAAGAAGGACGAGCCGGAAGAGGCCGCGCCCGCTGCCGAGACCTCGCGCCTCCGGCGCGTGGCGGTGGTCGCGGTCGCGACGCTCGCCCTCGCCGCCGGCGTCGCGTTTTTCCTCCAGAAGAACAACGCGCCCGAGCAGGCGGCGCACAAGTCGCCGGCTCCGCGCGGTCCGGTCACGGGGGAGGTCGCGATCGAGGGGCCGCGTGGCCCTGCGGCGCCCGAGTCGGTGGCCGCGAGCGAGCCCAGCGCGGGCTCCGTCCACGTCGACCAAGTGCAGGCACCATCGCATGGGGTGTCGGTGTTCGAGCTCCCCGAGACCAACGCGGCTTCGTCGAGCGTCGTGGTCTGGATTGACGAGTCGGTTGGAGGCCAGCCATGACCTTGACGCGCCGCACGTTCACGACCCTCGGCCTCGCGTCCGTCGCGATGGCGATCGCGACCTTCGCGCCGGGCGAGAGCCAAGCGCAGGCGCCGACCACCGCCAACGTCGAGGTCATGGTGCTCCACGCGTCGAACGACGCGCCGCAGGGCATCGACCGCAAGATCGACGAGGGCTTCCCCGCGGGGCAGGGCCCGAGCTCCGCGCTCGGCAAGCCCCCGCTGTCGGCCTACAAGACCTACAAGTTCCTGGATCGCAAGACCGTCACCGTGGCCAAGGGCCAGCCCGGCGCGTCGTTGCCGCTCCCCAACGGGCGCACCGTGAAGGTGTCGCTCAACGACGTCCTCCAGGAGAAGACCGACAAGGGCGCCAGCAACCGATACAAGGTCACGACCTCGGTGATGGACGGCCAGACCTCGGTCGCGAGCACCGACGTGACCACGCCGCCCGGCAAGACCTTCTTCCTCGGCGGCCAGCCTTACCAGGGCGGCTCGCTCGTCCTCGCCTTCACCGTCAAGTAGTCGCGGCCCGTCGCGTAGCGCGCGCTCGCCGCGTCGACGTCGTCGATCCGCCGACGGGTCGTCCGCGGACGAATGCGCGCCGTTTCTCCGGTCGAGCGTGCCACGCTCCGGGCCTCCTCGGGGGCCGAACGGCGCGCCGTCAGCGTACGATCCCGAGCGTTCCGACGGAGCCGGGGATGTCGTTGCCCTTGGACACCTCGAAGGCGCTCGTGTCCTCGAGCGCGCCCGCCGCAGTGAACGTGAGCTGGCGGATGCCGCTCACCTCGGCGATCACGACGCGACCCTTGAGCGGTCCGCGGTCGATGACGTGGGCCGCGCCCGGGAGCTGCGGCTTGCCGTTCTTGTAGGCGATGGGCGCCGCGTCCAGCACCACCGGCGTCGTGGCGGCGGTGTCGACCTTCACGCGGAAGTAGTCGTCTTCGCCGTCGGAGCCGACGACGACCCCGGCGTTGCCGAAGGGCGAGAACGCGACCGAGACCGGGTTCTTCACCGCGAGCAGGGACTTCTTGGCCACGGCGCTGCCGGCCACCGACACCACCGCGACGCGGCTGCCGACGAGGATGCCGTTGTCGGCGACGAGCGCGATCTTGCCGTCGCCGCTCACCGCGACCGAGGCGTTGATCGCCTCCTTGTCGCCGAACGCGGGCCCTCCTCCGAGCCTCGCGCCGGACGCGACGTCGACGACGTGCAGCTCGTCGGTGTCGGGCGACGCTCCGATCGCTCGCGCGGACACGAGCGCCTTGCCGGCGCCGAGCCACGCCGCCGCGGTGGGAGATCCGCCGGCCACGACGAGGCCGCGATCTTCCAGCTTCCCGTCGCAGCCGATCATCACCTCGTAGAGGCCGCCGCCGTTCTCCTTGGTGTTCATGTCGAGCACGAGCACGCTCGCGCCGTCGGGGGCCATGAGGATGCGCTCGACGTACCCTGTCCCTTTGAAGCCGCGGTCGACCACCGTGACCTTGCCGTCGCTCTCCACCCGGAAGACGCCGATGGTCCCGTCCTCTTGCGCCGAGAGCCCGAGCTTGCCGTCGGGCGTGAAGACGATGTCGCCGGCGAAGTTCCGGCCCATCGAGAAGACGACGTCGGGGCGCGTGATCGCACCGTTCGGGCCGAGCTCGAGGCGCTCGTAGCGGTTGTCTTTCGCGCCGCTTGCGCCGAAGGGGTGCGAGATCACGATCGTGCGCGGCGCGTCGTCGGCGATCGGCGCGGCGTGGCACGTGGGCCGCGCACCGCCGTCGGCGCCCCCCGACGAGGAGCCCCCCGACGAGCTGCTCGACGACGACGACGACGACGCGCCTCCGTCGACGGCGGAGGTGGGCGGGGTCGATGCATCGTCGCTGCAGGCGGCGGCCATGGACGACAGGGCGAGGCTGGCTGCGGCGAACGCCGCGACGGAGCGAGACATCACGCGTTCTCCTACCCCACCCGCGCCCATTCCGGCAGCTCCGAGGCGCCCCGATCCCCCCTCGCGGAAAATAGGCAGCAAGCTGCCTATTCCGGGAGGCGGCCGATCGGGCCGATCCCCCCTCGCGGAAAATACGCAGCAAGCTGCCTATTCCGGGAGGCGGCCGATCGGGCCGATCCCCCTCGCGGAAAATAGGCAGCAAGCTGCCTATTCTGGGAGGCGGCCGATCGGGCCGATCCTCCCCGCGGAAAATAGGCAGCAAGCTGCCCAATTTCAGGACCGGGGCAACGGTGGTGGTTGACCCCCGGAATAGGCGGAACTAGCCGAGAAGCGAGGGCGTTCTCGACCGAGAGGTCCAGTTAGTGGGCCAGGTGCGACATGTGGTATAAAGTAGTACGAAGCGATGAGCCTCACGGATCGTTCCGCCGTTCGAGTTGAGGTCCCGGACCGAGGGCGCGACCGGCCTGCGTGGGGGAAGGTCGGTGTGATCGCGCTCATCGGGTTCGTGATTGGGATTGCGTGGCCCCGCGTCGCGGGCGTCCGCCTCGGCCCGAAGGCCCCCGGCGACGGGGCGCAGGCTGCGGCCTCGGCGTCCGCCGCGCCCGGTCGCGCCTCCGACCCCGGAGCGGTGCCTCCGACCGCGGCCGTCACTGCCTCGCCCGCGTCCGCCACCGCGGCGCTCCCGCCGACCTCGGCGGCGCCGGCGGCGACGGCCAGCGAGGTCGCGCCGACGGTGTCGGTCGCGCGCGGCCTCGTCATCACGTGCAAGACGCAAGACGGCGAGAGCAAGAAGGGCAAGGAGTGCGGCGGATCGCCCCAGGGCCTGGACAACGCGCTCGTCCCGCGCCTCCGGAAGCTCTCGGCGTGCCCGGCCGCCCTCGGCAAGTCGGGCAAGCTCGCGGCGGTCGTGACCATCGACTTCGGCGCCGGCCGGGTCGGCGTCGACGCCGGCAAGTCGTCCAACGTCGACGGCTCGGCCGAGATCACGCAGTGCCTGAAGAAGGAGCTCGCGGGCTTCACCGGCGGCGGGATCGATCACGAGCACCCGCGCTACACCGTCGTCTACAACACCACGTTCACCCTCCCGTCGGGGGCGGCCTCGGCCTCGGCCACCGGCGCGACCGCGAGCGCGAGCACCGCGCCCGTCGCCGCGCCGCAGTCCGCGTCGGCCGATCCGACACCGCCGCCGGATGCGCCCGCGACGGGCGGCGGCCAGGTCGTGTGGGAGAAGGCCCTCGTCCGCGACGTCCCGAAGACGGGTCAGATCGTCGCGAGCCTGCCCCGCGGGACGAAGGTCGAGTCCCACGGGATGAAGGACAACTGGGTGAAGATCAAGTTCGACAAGGGCGAGGGCTGGGTCTACCGAGCCGCGATCGGCAAGTGATTCCGCCGCCGCGGCGGTGAGCGCCGGGCGCGTCGGGCGTCAGGTGTCGTCGCCGCGCGTGTCGAACGGCGCGGTGCGCGCCCGGCCCTGAGAGTCCACGCCGACGAGCTCGTCGACGCGCTTCTCGGCGCTGTCGAGGCGCTCCTGCGCGGCGCGCGAGAGCTTCACGCCCTCCTCGAACAGGCGCAGGCTCTCTTCGAGCGGGAGGTCGCCCTTCTCGAGGCGATCGACGATCTTCCCGAGCCGCGCGATCGCGGCTTCGAAGGAGACCTCGGCGGGCGGCGCGGCTTCGGGCTTGTCGGTGCTCACGCCCGAGTCGTACGACGGAACCCGCGCCGCATCAACGGACCGCGAGCTGGCGGCGTCGCTCGCGCGCCGTCAGGGCACGCGCGGCTCGAGCGCGAGGCGAACCTCGCCGGGGG
>JAEUKG010000920.1 GCA_016794325.1 Myxococcales bacterium
GCGCACCATCGCCATCGTCAACGAGAAGAACGGCCTCGACGCCGACCTCCTGCCGGGCTTCCCGATCAAGGTCGCCGGCAGCGCCGAGGCGAGCCCCAAGCTCGCCGACGTCGACGGCGACGGGCTCCGTGACATCGTCTATCCCACCTCGGATGGCTCGGTGCACGCCTTCACGATGCGCGGCGGCCAGCCCCAGGAGCTGCCCGGCTTCCCCTACCTCACCCGCGTGATCGACGGCCTCAACCCGGACGTGACGGAGCCCGGCGTGCCGAGCTACCTGGCGGCGGCGGCCTACCAGGCGGCGTCGGGCGGCGTGGATCCGCGCTCGATCCGCGAGTCGATCATGACCGCGCCCGCGGTGAGCGACCTCGACGGCGACGGCCGGCCCGAGATCGTCGTCGTGACCTGGCCGGGGACGATCTACGTCATCGACGGCAAGGGCAAGGACCTGCCGGGGTGGCCGAAGCGGCTGCCGCTCGTGCCCTCGTGCCCGCTCGCGGCCGACAAGCCGCAGCCCGACCAGAAGGCGAAGCGCTGCATGGACGCCCAGCACAAGTGGCTGCGCGGCATCTACGGCGCGCCGGTCGTCGCCGACATCGACAAGGACGGCAAGCCGGAGATCGTCGTCGCGAGCTTCGACGGCCTCATGAACGTCTACGAGCTCGACGGGACGCAGACGGCGGGCTTCCCCGTCGACGTCCACTTCGAGAAGGCGTCGAACTACAGCCGCATCATGACCACCCCCACCGTCGCCGACTTCAACGGCGACGGCATCCCCGACATCGCCACCGGCTCGAACGAGCTCATCGGCGGCGGCGGCGCGGCGGGCCCGGTCATGATCATCGACGGCCGCGGCAACAACGCGCCCTCGAAGTACCTGAAGAACTGGCCGATCTCGCTCACGTCGCTCAAGCTCTTCCCCGTGGTCGCCGAGGGCATCGCGGCCTCGCAGGTCGCGGCCGATTTCGACGGCGACGGGACCCCCGAGCTCCTCCTCCAGGGCAACGGCGCGCGCCCGCTCGCGATCAAGTCGGATCCCGGCGTGCAGAGCGGCTTCTCCGACCCCGACAACCGCCTGCCCCTCGGCACCGACGAGGACGGCAACCCGAAGAAGGGCTTCGACGCGACGAGCATCTTCGGCAAGTACACGAAGGCCTTCCCCGACACGATGTTCCCGCTCTTCAGCCAGCCGGCGGTGGGCGATCTCGATCAGGACGGCGTCCCCGACGTGATCCAGAGCGGCGGCTCGCTCAGCCTCGCGGGCGCGCTCGCCGGTGGCTCGTCGGCCAAGCCGTTCCAGCACCTCGTCGCCATGTGGAGCGGCAAGACCGGCAAGATGATGCCGGGCTCGCCGTTCCTCATCGAGGACTACTCGTTCCTCCTGAACCACGCGGTGGCCGACGTCTCGGGCGACGACTATCCCGAGGTGATCACCGGCAGCGGCGTCTACTTCCTGCACGCGGCGGATGCCTGCGGCACCGAGGCCCCCGGCTGGCCGAAGTTCACCTACGGCTGGATCGCGGCCGGCCCCGCGGTCGGCGACGTGGACGGCGATCCGGGCAAGCACCTCGACGTCGTCGTCGGCACCCGCAACGGCTACCTCTTCGCGTGGAAGACGCCGGGCCGCGAGGACGGCGTCGTCCAGTGGGAGTCGTTCCACCACGACAACGAGAACACCGGCGACTACTCCCACAAGCTCACCCAGGGCGTCCTCAAGCGCGCCGCGCAGCCGATCGACTGCACCCCGAAGGAGCCGCCGAAGGAGGACTCGTTCGAGCTCGGCGGCGGCTGCCTGTGCGACGTCACGCGCGCGAGCTCGGCGGGCTTCTCCGGGCTCTTCGCCGGCCTCGTCGCGCTCGGCGCCTTCGTGGCCCGCCGCCGCCGGCGGTCGTGAGCGGCCCGGGCGCGGTCATCCCCCGATGACCGCGCTCCACACCCCGGTCCACTCCGGGATCACGCCGGCCCCGCGGGCGCGGACGACGGACGCCATGCGCTCGCCGAAGAAGAAGCCGAGGACACGCTCGGCCTCCGCGGCGTCGGCGAAGGCGTAGCTCGTGTCGATGGTCACCCGGGCGAAGCCGAGGTCCGCCTCGAGCATCGCGTAGAAGGCGGCGAGGCGCTCGTTGGGAGGCGCGGGCTGGTCTTGGCCGGTGCCGAGCGTCTCGATCACCACGAGCACGCCGCCTGGGCGCACCACCCGGCGCATCTCGGCGAGCGCGGCCCGCGCGTGCGCCTGCCACGCGTCGGGGTGGAAGCCGGTGACGTGGCCGATGGTCCAGCCCGCGACGGCGCCGTCGGCCTCGCCGTCGGGCTCGGGCAGCGCGGCGTTGTCGGCGACGCCCCACCGGATCGAGGGGGCGTCG